>JBDKUU010000322.1:0-6601 GCA_039679525.1 Phycisphaerales bacterium
GGGGACACGATACGCGCCGTTGACGCTGACGGCGTCGCGGCTGGCGGGCGTCAGTTCCGGCGGGAGCGGATCGATCCGCAACAGGCTGCCGTGAACCGTGTGGATGTTTTGACCGTTGCCGGTTGACCCGTGGCCTTCATCGGCATCATTGGCCCCCCCGCCGTCGCCGAGGCTGATATAGAGGTATCCGTCGGGCCCGAAGGCGAGATCGCCGGCGTTGTGATTGAACTGCGGCTGATCGATCCGCATGATGACCCTCGCGGAAGTCGGATCGACCCGGCCTCGGTCCGCGGTCAACTGCCATTCCGTGACCACGCTCTGATGATTCATCACCGCGACACCTTCGACCGAGAAGTCGGCGGGTCCCTGCACCGGCTCGCTCGTATAGGTGTACACTCGTCCGAAGCCTGATTTTCCCGCCTTGGCGACGTCCGGATGGAACGCAAACCCCAGCAGGCCGCGCTCATCGTAGTCGGTCTCGTTGAATTTGCCGAGGATGCCCAGCGGCTGGACGAGACGGTCCTTCACATCGAGAAAAGACTCGGCCCGAAGCTGCCCATTCTCGATGACGCGGATCGTTCCCGCCTGGTCCACGACCAGGAGCCTGCCCGCCTGCCCGGGATCCGGGACCAGGGCGACGGGAGACGTCAAGCCGGACGCGACAGTCTGCAAATCGACGTGAATCGCCGATCCGCCGATGCGTTCGGCGATGGGCAGGCCCGCGACTGTGAAGTCGCCTCGCATCATCGGCGCGTGCGGACGGCAACGATACCCCGGGACTCGGCCGTCGGCGACCATGGCCTGGTACAGAGCGGACGTCAGGGTGAAGCGAACGATTCCCTGGCCGGGGTCTTCCCACTTGACGTCGGGATCAGATTCAAACGTCCCCGCCGGAGAGCCCATGGACAGGAGCACCTTGTCGGCCGAGGCGGACGTGCCCTTGGCGATCACCTCGAACGGGTGAGTGTTGAAATCGACGACGCGGACCTGGTAGCGAGCGCCCAATTCCAGAGCCAGGGTCGGATTCTGGGCTCCCAGCGTGCCGAGATTGGCGGCGGCCGGCGTGAAAGCGTCGAGCCGATAGGCCGAGAATCCGACGTTGCCCAACGTCCAGGCGACATCGAAAGTCTGCGCGAACGCCGCCGTGGAAACCCCGAGAGACAAGACGACGAACAATCGAGCGAACCTCTTGACCTGAGCAGCCTCCTTCATACGTATTCCTTTCATATTGATAGGGTAGGTTTTATACAGTACCTTTGTAGCGGATACGCGGGGACGCTTCTCTAGTTCATGGAACGACGCTCGGCGACCATCCACGATTTCAATGATAGAGTCCGACCCTGCCGCGATCGATGGACCGATCCACAAGAACCCCTCTCGTGACCCGGGGCCAAGTCCAGAAAAAGTCCTCAGACATGTTCCACTCCTATGGCCGCGGGGGCACACAGGCCCGCGTCCCCGCCTCAGCGTGACATAACCATAGTTGCCGCCGTGGATTACGTCACACACAGTCCGGTAACCCCTGCCAGGATCAGGAGATGGGACGCCCTCGCAGAGACTGTCCCCCTCCGCACTGCGCTTGACATATCTCGTACCAGAGACTATAATTAGGGTTGCTGATCGGAGGAGCGGCCGAATGGAGTCCGGTTGCCCATGGATTTGTGCTGAGCTTTTGCGCCGGCCCGCACCCACGGAGGTCTTTCACGGTTGGTCGGATATGGCTCAGCCGTAGGTGCGCGCATCCGGGGGTGGTCTGACCCGCGGAAAATGCGGAAATCGAGATGTGTTGAATGTCTCCGCTTCAGAGCGGGGACATGTTGGACGGACCCTTAGACGTCAGTCGAGAACAAGGGGGAAAGGAAACTATGAACCGCAATTTCATTCTGTTCGCGATCGTCGCGGTGTTCGCCGGGCGCATGTCTGTCTGCCTGAAGAGTTCTGGCGTCGCAATGGGCCAGACGACAACGGCCACGCCGGTCCTGCAGGACAACTTCGACGACAACAAGATCGGCACGCCGTGGAAGGTGTTCGGGACCAGCGCCAAGGCCAAGGTCGCCGAGGCCAACAAGCGTCTGCAGTTCACCACGACGTCCGACGTCAATGTTCCCTTCATGGGGTACATCAGCGACAAGTGGTGGATCGATCCCAATCAGGACTTCCAGATGAAGGTCGATCTCCATTTCGACATTTTCTCGTATTCGAACGCCTGGGTCTGTTTCGGCGTGACCCCCAAATCCACCGGCCCCGACGATGTGTACGCGACAGTGGGCATCGGGTGTTCCGGCGTCTTCCAGAACTACTGGGCGGAGTGGCACGACGGATACGTAGGCCGCATGGATTTCGAAGGCCGGGTCTTACCGACAGTGACCCTGTACATCTCCTACGACTCCTGGTATGACGTCCTGTACCTCAGCGACAACGGATACGGCTCCCAGGGCACCTGGGAGACTCTGTCCGGCTTCGTGAAGGGCCAGATGGGCCGGGTTCCGCTTTATGTGTTCCTCGCGGCCAAGACCCAATCCATGGCGATCAACTCCACGGGCGTCTACATGGACAATTTCGTGATCGAAAAGGGCAAGCTCGGCTCCCCGTACAATCAGCCCACCGATCCCAATTCGGGCGGCGACGACGGCGGCGGCGTGAAGGACATAACGGGCACGCTGGCGATGCTGCCTTCGACGATTCAGCGGTCCGCCGCCTCGGACAAATTGACCGCTCTGGTCGCGCTGCCCGCCGGGGTGACCCTGGCCGACTGGGATTCGACCAAGATGCCGGTGCTGTCGCCCGGGAGCATCGCGGCAACCGCCCAGACCGCGTTCATCTGGGCAGACGACACGGTCAAGATTTTGGCTTCGTTCAGCAAGACCAAGCTGATGCAGGCCGTGTCCACCAACGGGCAGACCGAAGTCTATGTCTCCGGCACGCTCAAGGACGGCACCACGTACGCCGCCAGTTGCGCCGTCACGATCAATCCGTGATCGGGGGCGGCCCCCTGCGGCCGTCGACGACAAGCTGGAGAGATCGAGAGGAATCGGATTCCGCCGGCCCTGTCGCCCCGGATTGCCTGCCGGGAGACCTCGAAAAGGGGCATGGCGATGTATCGCGTAATGAAAAGAAGAAGGAGGAGATGAAATGAGCACTTTTGCGCGCCTCGCGTTCATGGCGACGCTTCTGGTGCTGTGGACGGCCGGCATGTCTTCCGCGGCCTTCGTTCCGATCACCGGCGTGCAGGCCGGCGTGAATGGGCATGCGCCCTACATGCTCGAGAGCCTCACGGTTGGCGATTTCACCATCACGAAGGAGTCCCTGGCTCTGGGCACGAGCGCCGGCAAGGCATTTCTCGGCAGCACAATCCGCTACGCCGACGACTTCGACCTGAACACCGTGGCCGCCCGAACCGCATCGGGCGTCTGGAAGGTCACGAAGATCGGGGGTCAGGATACGTACCGCGACACCAACGGGGACGCCCCTGACTTCTTCGTCTTCGAGGCCGGGATGCAGGACACGCTCAACGTCCAGGCGATCATGGCCGACGGCACGCTCGGCAAGACCGTGACGATCTCGCACGACAGATGGGGCTACACGGGACTCGAGAGGGTCGGCCTCTACAACTTGGGCCAGCCCATCGGCGGCATGGCGTTCGCGATCACGGACCTGCTGGACGCTCAAGGCCAGTCGCTGGCCTCGGACGCCGTGATTCAGGGGCTCCTGTTCAACAGCCCGAACCTGGATCCTGTCCACTTCTCCGCCGCCATGATGACCCCGGAGCCGGCCACGTTGGCGATCCTGGGGCTCGGCGGATTCCTGGCGTTGAGGCGTCGCCCATAAGACAAATCGAACGTCCGGACATGTAGTTTCGTACAATGGAGTGAAAAACCAGTCGAGACGGCGTCATTCTTCGACCCCACGTCCCGGCGCCGGTCCCATCCAGGGATCGGGCCGGAATAAATCATACAGCCGGCATACACCCACTTTGTGCGTGCAATACCCCGGCCACCGGCCTGCGATGACAAGGTCGCAGGCCAAGCCGGCGGACCGGGCCGATTCTGAAATAAACGATCTGGATGCCGCGTCTTATCATTTAGGAATCGACGAAACAGTGAATAGGGATCGCACGGCATCAAACAGGACCGTCCACAGCGCGTTGAGCTAATAGTTCTATCAGCCAGCCTGATCGAGCGAACAAGTATTCCGGACGGCGGTATTATAGGGCTTTTGTTGTAAGATCATTATTTTCAAGCAGTTGCGTTACACCTGGTGACCGGGACGGCCATAATTCCCGGACTCGGACCCAGGTAAGCAGTTGACTGCGAGAACGCGATTTGCTAGTATGGCGGATTCATGGCCAAGACGACAAGGACAACGGGAAAGAAACAGGCGAACAAGGACTCTTCCAAAGTCGCCCCGGTTAGAGCCAAGAGGGCTTTCAGGACCTACCAGGAAGCGCTGGCTTATCTACTGGACAGAACCGACTACGAGAAGGAAGAGCGCGTACGCTACAACGTGACGACGTTCAGCTTGGAACGGATGGAAAAGCTGTTGTCGTTGCTGGGCGACCCGCACACCAAGATCAACACGGTTCACATCGCCGGCACCAAGGGCAAAGGCTCGACGGCCACGATGCTGGCCCGCATGCTGGAGGCCAACGGCTACACCGTCGGCCTGTACACCTCGCCGCACCTGGTTCATCTGCACGAGCGGATCACCATCAATTCCGAGATGATCACCGAGCATGACATGCTCGGCCTGATGAACCGCCTGTACGGGCCGATCGAGAAGCTCTCGAAAGAGAACCCGCCGACATTCTTCGAAATCATGACGGCGCTGGCCTTTGCGTATTTCGCCGATCGCCAGATCGACATCGGCGTCATTGAGACCGGCCTTGGCGGTCGCCTGGACAGCACCAACGTGATCATGCCCAAGGTGGTGGGCATCACCAGCTTGAGCATCGACCACAAGCAGCAACTGGGCGAAACGCTGGACCGCATCGCGATGGAAAAGGCCGGCATCTTCAAGAAAGGCGTTCCCGCCGTCACCGTGCAGCAGGATCCCCTCGCGATGAACGTGCTCAAGGCCCAGGCGCTGGCCATGAAGAGCCCCCTGAGCGTCACCGGCACGGACATCGACTTCTCCTACCGGTTCGAGACGTCCCGCGAGCTCGGCCCGCACACCCGAATCTGCCTGTCGACGCCGACGAGCAAATTCGAGCACCTGCGCGTGCCCCTCTTCGGCCGGCATCAGGCGATCAATTGCGGCCTGGCTCTGGCCATGCTGGACAAGCTGAAATCGGCAGGCTACCAGATCGACGTCGAGAAGGCGGCCACCGGCCTTGCCAACGTCCGACTGGCCGGGCGGATGGAGATGATCTGCCAGGACCCGCGCATCATGATCGACGGCGCCCACAACGCCGCCAGCATCCGCGCGTTGATCCACGCCATCGGCCAGAACATTCCCTACGACTCGATGGTCATGATCTTCGGCTGCAACTGCGACAAGGACATCCCGGGCATGCTCGGCGAGCTCCAGTACGGAGCCGACAAGGTCATCTTCACGCGGAGCAGCTCGAACAAGGCCATGTCGCCCCAGGAACTGGCCGACCAGTACACCGAGATCTGCGGCAAGATGTGCCAGGTCGCCAACACGTTGGGCGAGGCCCTGGCGTTGGCCCGCAGCGCGGTCGGCAAAGAGGATCTGATCTGCATCACCGGCAGCTTCTACCTCATCGGCCAGGCCAAGGTGCGATTCCAGCCCCAGCCTCGACCGGCGCCCGTGGCGTCCTGATCCGGCGGCGCCGCGTAGATCATCGAGCGATTTCGGGATAGGCTCCTCGGATACTTCCGGCGTGGAAGACAAGACTGTCTTCGGCAAGATCTTGCCTGAGTTGCGCCGAGTCCCCGCGATAGAGTCCCCCCTGACGATGCAGCACACATCTGCCGGCTTGCGCCGCCGGCAAAATCCCGACAACATCGCCGGCTTCTCGCAACATGAGATGCCACTTTCCCAACATATCCCTGAGCGAGGGAGGCGGACCATCAAAGGAGAGTCCTTCCATTTCAGCGGATGTGTATCGACCGGAACGACCCGCTTGTTCCAAGATCGTCAGCGGGCTGAAGCCCGGATCCTTGCCGCAGGCGGCCCACGCCAGATATCCCAAGGGCTGAACTCGCTCGTCGCAAGTAATCAGGTCGATCCAGTCGCGGATTTCGAGCCGACCGACCAACGCAAGAACCTTGTTGGTCGCCAAGTCAAAGGGATGAAGCGTTAATCCCAACTCCTCGTGCCGGACCAGGGGGAAGAACCGAAAGGCGCTGTCCCGAGTCCATTGCATCAGGACAGCATCGCCGTCCTTGGCCACCACGGCCTCCACGTATCCGAGGCGTTCATGAACAGACCGGATCTGGTAACCGTGACTCTGGAGCAGCTCTCGATCCGCTCGCCACGTGGTGTCCAAGGCCTCCAATGTGTCGTGAAAGAGGTCGATATCGCGAGACAACCGCCGTCCTCCGGTCAGGAGGTTCAACGCTACCCCTCCGGCTACATAGGCCTCTCCCTGTTCGAGGCGATTGGCCGCTATGAGGCGACAGATGGCCTGCTGGAATCC
>JBDKUU010000323.1:0-10869 GCA_039679525.1 Phycisphaerales bacterium
GGCTTCGATGAGGCAGTTGATGGACCGATCCACCGGGCAATTGCGGGCCGGACTCCCCTGGCGGCGGTTCGGCATCGTTCGACGGTTCTACACATTCCCCAATCCGAAGCTCCCGACCGACGCGCAGCCGGTCGACGTGGCCCTGCGATCCCGCACGCCGTTCCTGAAGACAATCTGCGACGAAGCGGCCGCAATCGAGGACAGCGGGGCCATACTTCGGGCGGCGGGAGCCACGCCGCAAGTGCCGGTGGTCGTGCTGACGGCGGGGGACATGGGCAAAGACCCGCCGCCGGGCATGTCGCCGCAGGACTTCGAGCAGTGGAAGTCTCTGTGGGTCCAGATGCAGGCGGACATCGCGGCCCGCTACGCGGACAGCATTCATGCGACGGTGGCCGACAGCACGCACAGTATCCCGCTCGATCGGCCCGCCGCAGTCGTCGAAGCGATCCGCCAGGTTGTCACGGCCGTGAGGGAGAAGCGCCCACTGCGGCCCGAGAGATGAGCACCGCTGAAGGAACGGTGTGCGAGACCGGTCGCGGCGTGTGGCCGTTCTCCGGTGTTGGTGACGCGAATCGAATCAGGAGAGTTATCGATGGTCGAGGTGGAAGAACCGGTCGGCGACAAACGCCTCCGACCGCTCTGGTCCCGTTTGCTCCTGGGTCTGATTGTGCTCATCAGCGCGGAGGTCTTCTCCGGGGCGTCTCTCCAGATCGGGCTGTGGAATCCCTGGACTCTGATCGTCACCTATTGGCTCTATTTCGCGCACTTTTTCTTCTTCACCACCCTGGCCATACGGACGGGGCGCACCTCGTTCTGGTCGCTCTACTTGTGGGGCGTCCTGTTCGGTCTCTACGAGTCGTGGATTACGAAGGTCATCTGGTCTGGGTACGGCGGGGATGGGAAGTTCGCTGTCGGAAGCATCGGTCCCTATGGGTATTCCGAGATGAGCATGGTCTTTCTGTTTCATCCGATGATGTCGCTGATCCTGCCTTTGGCTGTGGCATGCGTCCTGTGTCCGCCGCTGAGGAGGTGGTTTCCCGACTTGGCCTGGTTCACCGGCAGGAGTCGCGGGGCGCGCCTTCTGCGGTTCTGCCTGGTTGTGTCCCTCGGGCCGATCGTGGCCATGAACTCCGGCGGAATCCTGAACCTGGCTCTGAATCTGCTGTTCGCGGGCGCGCTCGCAATCGTGCTGCTGCGGCTGTCCCGTCCCTATCTGAATGCGTCGGGCGGGCGATCCCTCGTTGCATTGGGTCCCGCTGCATTCCGCGCAGTATGCGTCTATCTCCTGCTGCTCTATGGAACGACCTATCTTTATCTCAAGCCCGAAGGCCTTCCCTCTTGGCCGGTCCAGCTCGCAACGTTGGCGTTTTACGGCTTGGCGATCCTCGGCTTGTTCCTGCATGACAGACAGACGCCGGACCTGAATGCGACGACTTCCGTGGAGCCCTACGAATGGAGGGCGATCCTCACGGTGGTCGCACTCGTGCTCGGGCTGGGCATGGCGCTTGCTCCGCTCCGCGGCAAGCCCATCCTGCTCATTCCGATCATGGCGACCTTCCTGCTCTGGACCCCGCTGGGTATTCTCCTTACGGTGCTCGCGATGGTGAGAGGTCGCAACACAGGATCGAGGCCATAGCGCCACCGGCTTATTCGAGGGATGCGGCCGCCCCTCCTTGAGCGACAAGAACACCTGCCAAGACGCGAGGGCGATGCCTGCACATAAAAAAGGCCGGGCGTCGCCGGCCCGGCCTGGAACCGCGGAGCATGGAGTCCAGTCTCATTTTCGTGAACGAAGCAGGAGGCCGCAGGAGCCGAACTCGGTGATTGGCTTCTCGGGAGCGCCGCCCGTGAACGGCATGGCCCACATGCCCTCGGGCTCTTTCGTGAGCTCGAAGTTGCTCTGCGGGTCGACGCCGACCTTGAGGGCGTAGGAGGTCACCGGGATCAGGCTCTTGAGCACGGTCATGTACGTGCCCTGTCTGTTCTCCAGGTCGCCGGGCGATATGTGCCACTGGAAGATCAGTTTCGTCTGGCCCGCCGTCAGCTTGTCCAAGGGCAGCTCGACATTGTACGTGCCCTCGCCGGTCTTCTGGAACGTCAGGGGCTCGCGTTCGAGCAGCACCGCCTCCAGCGGGGCTTTCGGGTAGGGCAGGGCGACCGGCATCGAGGATACGCCCGTCGGGCCCTTGAGCAGCGTGACATAAGCCTTGACCAGGAGGCTGCCGTCCGGCAGGGCGTACCAGAAGTCGTCCTGCGTTCCGACGAATTCAGGCTTGGCCCACTGCTGGTAGGCGACCGGCTTCTCCGCGACGTCGTCCGTATCCAGCGGCTCGGGCAGCTTGTCCGCCGCGACGTCCTCGACGTGCAGATCGCCGTAGATGACGCGGTAGGTGGCCGAATCTTTCGGCCGGTACCAGAAGATCGGAGTCTCAGCGGCCCCGAGCTGGACGCCCTTGCCGCGATAGTACCACTTGCCCTCGCCCTTGAAGAACCGCATGAACAGGACGTACTTCGAGAGCTTCGTGCCCAGGGCCGTCTGCTCGTCCTGCGACAGGCCGAGCTCGTTGCACTTCTTCTCGAGCTGCGGGGCCTGCTTGAGATAGTCCTCCAGGGACACGCCGTCGGGGAATCGGCCGTTGCCGAACTTCTCCGCCAGGATGCGGAGGCCTTCGATGAAGTCCGCCTCGGTCGAGCCGAACAGGTCCAGCTCCATCTTCTGCTCGCTGTAGCCCTCCGGCACGTCCATGCTGAACAGCACATCCTCCATCGGCACGTCGAATTGAAGGTTCTTGACAATCGTCAGCAACTGGCCTTCCTTCTGCTCGAAGCGAATGGGCAGGCCCGTCTTGGCGTCGGCCCAGAGCGTGACCTCCATCTTGGGGTGCTTGGCGAGGAAACCGACGGCCTCGTGTCCGTCGATCTGCTTTGTCCCCAGATCCTGGATCTCGAAATGGGGGCTCTCCTGGAGCTGAACGAAGACACTCTTGAGGGTCTCCAGATAATTCGGGATCGACGGCAGGCCCTTGAGATCGATGTACACCGCTTCTTTCTTGGCTTCGGTCAGACTCAGGATCCGGCTGGTTTCCAGGTCGATGATGCTGACGTTGCCGGGTACGTTGTCGAGCGTTCGGCGGATTCGCGAGCCGACGATCATGTCGTGGATGACCGGCGTGTTCGGGTCCTCCGGGCCGATGACGATGTCGAGAATCGCGCTGTTGGCGTTGAGGATGGGTTGGATGGCCTGGGCGAACGTGACGCCCGAGGTGCCGAAGAATTGCAGTCCGAGCAGGACTGCGACGACGATCACCGCCGCGGCGACGAGCTTGATGGCTTTGCTGTGCATGACGAATCTCCACACGCCGGGACGGGTTCCGCCCGCGGCCCGACGGTTCTCCAAGTCCGCCAGGGCGTCGGCCAGAATCCGCCGGTCGACCTGCTCGGACGATGTGATCTTCGATTGATGGATCAGGTTTCTTATGTTGTCTGCTGGTTGCATTCAGTGACCTCGCCATTGAGGGTAACCCGCAGCTTGTCGATTCCGAACCGGTATCGGCTCTTCACGGTGTTCGCAGGAATCTGCATGGCTTTGGCGATCGCCTGGAACGTCATCTGCCCATGCAGGTGCAGCATGACGATCTCGCGTTGCTCGAACGGCAGTTCCGCCAGCGCCTTGGCCAGCAACTCGAGCTCCTCGTTGCAGACCACGCACTCCAGGGGCTCCTGGGCCACGCTCCGGCCGTCTGCGTTAGATGGGCCATGCCCACCCTCATCGCCGACAGGCCGCAACCGCACGCGCTGGGCCTTGTTCCAGTTGCGGGCGTGGTTGGCCGTACAGGTCAGGAGAAATCCCTTGAGGCTGCCGGTCAGTCGGAAGCGGTCGAGGCTTCGGACGAAGGACAGGAACACGTCGTGCACGATGTCCTCGGCCGCCGCCTTATCGTTGAGCAGACCCATGGCCAGCAGCAGCAGATCTGCCTTGTACTTCTCATAGATCCGCGTGAGAGCCTCGCGGCTCCCCCGCCTGGATTGGAACACGAGCCACGTGTCTTCCATAGCCGGCCTATTGGGTACCCAATGAACGTCCGTTCGCCAATATAACAACCGCCGGGAGGTTTTGGGTCTGTCGAGCCGACAAATTTCTGCTGAGGGAGCGGCGCAAGGGTCATCGTTCGTAGTGACGCCGCAAGGCGTTATCTGGGCGAGTTGAAAGTGTGAAGTTTGAAGTATGAAGTCAGAAGGAGGGAGACTCGCTGTCCAGTCTCTTCTGCTTCACACTTGACACTTTACACTTGAAACTCCTCCGATATGCTCTTGCGAGCACACTACGAACAGGAAAAGGCCGGGCTCCGCTGCCCCGGCCTTCAGCGTAGAGGGTGAGACGATGCTACTGCCCCGGCAACTTGTTGGCGTCGAAGACGCCCTCGGGGAACTCGGGGGACAGATCGAGATAGACCCGCCTAATTGCGTTGATTCCGAGAGGGGCTTGTCTGTAGTCTTTTCGTACGCCGGTTTGCCGCTCGACGATGGCTTTGGGGTACCAGTGGCCGTTCGGAGCCTGGAAGGCCTCCGTGATTTCCTCCACGGTGATCGAGCCGTTTGGCACTTGGGTTGGATCGATACCGTTGAGCCAGGCTGCGTCTTTCTGCCATGGGGCATCCGGCCGCCACTCGGTCACCTTGCGACGGCACAGATAATCCCAGGCGGGGTCGAGATAATACAGGAACCGGCCTGGCGGCGAGACTATTCCGTGCGATAGAAGGCCCTGCTGTTGCCGCTCGAAACAGATGAGCTTGTGCTCCGCGGCATAGTCATCCTCGATGATCCTGGCGGGAGAAGAGATCTCCGGCCAAGCCAGGTCGCCGAGGGCGATCTCGGGCGCGATGCTGCCCTCGGGATGGTAGTGTTTCGAAGGCGGCCCCCAATTGTCATGCTCTCTCGTGACCGAGCAATCATATTGGCCGTCGTAGAGATCGATGGTGATCCTGCCGCGTCCCGCGTGGTGGGCGCGACTCCACGTCAGCAGGGATTCAAAGGTGTCGCCAAGCTGCTGCTTCGACTTCGCCCACACTTCATCGTTGATGGCTTGGCCCGACTCGAAGACAGCGTGGCGTTCCTGGCGATGCCTGGGGCCTGACTTGTAGTCCACATCCACCACGTTCATGGCGTCGGTGATGTTCACAGCGGTGTTGTGGGCAATCACGGCGAGGTACTCTCTCGTGGCCTCGTCGCGAATCCGCCAGTATCGCTCCATGATGCCGCATTCCCTGGATGTTTCGCCCCAGGCCTGACGGTATCGCTCCCGGGCTGCGTGTACATTCCACCCCGGCATGTTGCTCACGATCTTGGCGTCCCGCGGCACGCCCAGGTCGTAGATGCTCCCCGGGCCCGTCGGCGGATAATCAAAATCGACGTCCACGATCATCGCAACCTTGCCGGCTCCGTCGACGCGTGTCCCCTTGCCCGCATGCAGTCGCTTGGTCTTCGGGTCGATGTACAAAGTCACGCTCTCCCGTTCGTTCCCGTCGGACCGCGAGAGTTCCTGGATTTGGACCCTGCGACCCTGATAGTCTCCCATCCTGACGGAGGTCGTCCTGGCCCCTCGCTCCTCAAGCGCCTTGTACAGGCTCTCGAGCCACAGCGTGGGGGAGTCCAGGTTCATGGCGGGCTCTTCCAGGTAGGTCATCGTGATGATATTGCTGCTGCGACTGTACTCGAGGCGCCTGTGCTCTGTGACGCTTTCAAATCGCACGTAGCCGGTGGCGTCTTTCTCCGCCTGGACCTTCGACTCGAAGCCGAACCAGGTCTCGGAAGGCAGGCTTCCATCATCCTGGAACCCGGATTGCGTCATGCGCATCCAGGGGACCTCTCCCATGGCCTTGGCGATTTCCGAGAACTCCACCGCCTTGACGGGCGTGCCGTCGAGGGAGCGCACGCCCAGGACGATCGCCGCGACGACGATGACCGCGGCGGCCAGCTTTGTCATTCGATTTTTCACGATTCTTCTCCCTAGCAGGGCCCAGCGAATGTGCCGTCGGGCCGTTGTCTCCATTTTGTTCTCGCTGTCAATCGCGGCAAAGAGCCGGGTCCGGGCCGATTCGTGCAGCGACTCGTCGGCCGAGAGGCTTTTGCGCTCGCCGGCGCGATCCAGCAATCGCTCGATTTGCGTCAGCTCCGCCCGGCACGGGTCGCACCGATCCACGTGAGCGCGGACCTCGGCCTGCTCCCGCTCGGGCAGTTCCCCGAGGGCGAGGCTCGCGAGTCGGCGTCTGATCGATTCGTGCTTGTCCATACGTCACCTGTCGTTCCAGCTCAGGTATTCGCTCATTCGGCGGGCCAACTCTTTGACGGCCCGGTGCAGCGACACGCGGACGCTGTTCCGCGAACAACCGACGATCTCGGCGATCGCCCCATGGTCCAGCCCCTCGATTCGGGACAAGATGAACACCTCCGCCTGCTGCCTGGGCAGCGAGGCCAGGGACTGCGTGAGTCTCTGATGAATTTCGTCCAGCCTCAGGCCGGCGTCCGCATCGACGCCGGGGGCCTCAGGTTCGCAGCCCTCCAGAGACGCCGGCGCGGACCGCCGGACCCGCGACAGCTCCAGCGCCTTGCGGACGGTGGCCCGATAGAGGTAGGGACGCCAGTTGACGTCGCCGTCGAAGGAGTCCCACCGCCGCCAGATGGCCAGAAAGACCTCCTGGTAGACGTCCTTGGCCGTCTCGGGGTCGCCCGAGACCCGCAGCGCGACGCTGAGCACGTCCCGCCCGTGGGTGTTCACCAATTCTTCGAATCGACCGTCGGACAACGCGTACCGCCTTCAAACGCTTCCCTGAATTCAAGGCCCGGCTCTTGAACCGGCAGATCTCTACCTATATAGAGGCCCCGCCCGACCGAGCATTACCAGAAAAAACGCACGGCGGGACATTCTGTCGCCCACGACAGCGCAGCAAAAAGGCCAGGCTCCGCCGGCCCGGCCTGAATTGCCCGACCACGAAACACGATCACTGGCCCGGCAGTTTGTCGATATCGAACACTCCCGCCGGGAACTTGGGAGCCAAATCGAGATAGATTCGTTTGGTTGTGCCGGTGGCCAAGGGGGCTTCCCTGTAGTCCTTCCGATCTCCGGTGGACTGTTCGACGATGACGACGGGATACCAGCGACCGTTTGGAGCCTCGAAGGCTTCGGTGATCTCTTGTACGGCGACCGAACCGTCTCGGGTTTTGTTCGGATCGACACCGGCCAACCATTCCTTGTCCTGCTGCCAGTCGGCATCGGGACGCCGCTCGGTTACCTGACGACGACACATGTAATCCCAGGCCGGGTCGAGATAATAGAGGAACCTGGCCGGCAGTGACGGCCAACCGTCGCGTGTCATCCGTCCCTGGCTGAGGCTCTCTATACAGGTCAAACCATTCCGACGAGCGTAATCATCCTCGATGATCCGGGCCGTTGAGGCGATCCGGGGCCAGGCCAAATCGGCCAGAGACTCCAGCGGGCTGGGATCGGCGCTCGTCCGTAGCCTGACCCGTTCCCTCCAACCGTTTACACCACTTCGAATCGTTGAACCATAGCACTCTCCATCATAGAGATAGACGGCAAGGGTCCCCTGCGAATCATCGTAATGGTTGTGTGCCCACGACAGCAGAGACTCGAAACTGTCGCCAAGCTGCTCCTTGTATTGTGGCCAGAGTTGATCGACCATTTCCCCATTGTGAAAAACTGAATGCCTCTCCATGCGATGCTTGCGGTCCGATCTGTAATCCACGTCGAGTCTGGTGATGATGCCCTTACGATCGGCGTGCGTGATGATTGCGATATACTGATTCGCCGCCTCCGCGCGGACCTCCCGGTATTGCTTCCACAGGGCCTGGAACTCGTTTGCCAGGGCGTCGTTCACGACCTTTGCATCTCGCGGGACGCCGAGATCGTAAATGTCGCCAGGCCCCGTTTGAGGGTAATCATAGCTGATTTCTGCGGTCGAGATGACGACGCCGTCAGCGCCGCTGGCCGTCGCTTCGCCGCCACACAGCAGCTTGGATTGCGGATCGACGTAGAGCTTCAGGGCGTAGCGGTTCATTCCCTTGTCTGCCATCGTAAGCGATATCTCCTGAACCTGCACTCGCCGTCCCTGGTAGTCGCCCATCCTCACTTTGACCTCGGCGCCCTGATCTTTGAGCATCCTGTGCATGCTCTCCAGCATCTGCATGGGAGATGTCAGTTGTGCCGGCAGATCGCTCTCCTGTGCCGGACTGAAGGTGATGGTGTTGCTACCGGGATCGTATTCGGCCTTCTCGTGTTCCTTAAGGCGATAGAAGCTTACCCTGCCATAGGGCATCTTGTAGCCTTGGACTTGCGTGTCGAAACCAATCCACAGCTCGATTGCGCCCGGCGCATTGGACCCTTTACTGGCAGCCGAGCCATGCATCCAAGGGATCTTGTTCATCGCCTCAACGATTTCCGAAAACTCCACCGCCTTGACCGTGGTTCCGTTGAAATAACGTGCTCCCAAAACGACCGCCGCGAGGACAAGGATGGCGGCCGTCAGCTTTGTCGTTCGACTGTCCATGAAAAACCTCCAGATCGTCCGCCCGCTGCGAGCGGAACGTGTTTGAGCCGTTAGTCCGCCGGCCTGGAGGGTGTCCGCGAGAACCGCCCGGTCCGCGGCCGGATGCGTGCTGATGCCGGCATCTCTGAACAATACCTTGATGTCGCGTACCGTTCTCATTTCGTTGCCTCCGAGTTCAGCAGGGACCGGAGCTTTTCCAAGCCGTACCGGCAGCGGCCCTGAACCGTGTTGACCGAGGCGTTCTGGATTTGCCCGATCTCAGGGAAGCTCATGCCGATCCCCAGGTGCAGGGCGACCGCTTCACGTTGCTCCGCGGGCAACTGCGCCATCGCTTCGCTGAGCGACTGCAACTGCTCGCTGACGATCGCCCACTGCGCAGGCTCGCACGCCGTCGCGGGGTCGCCGTCGGCCTGCTTCGCCAGGGAATTGTGACGCCGGTACGCATCTCGTCGATAGTTGCGCGCCCGGTTGGCGACGCTCGTGGCCAGCAGGCTTTTGAGATTGCCGGTCACCCGCAGGTTGGCCCGCGTCCGGGCCACGTGGACGAAGACGTCGTGCACAACGTCCTCGGCCGCGTGGACGTCCCCGAGCAGGACCACGGCCAGCTTGAGCAGGCCGGTCTTGTGCCGCTCGTAGATCCGCTCGAACGCCTCCGCGCTGCCGCGTTTGAACCGCCAGATCAGGTACCTGTCGCTGATGGGAGCTCTCATTTCGCCTGTAATACACCACAGACCGGTCGACCCGTATAGGGTCGACCGGAAATTCGAAATCCGAATCTCGAAATCCGAAACAAATTCAAATGACCCAAATGAAGAAAGCTCAAAACGGCCCCCGGAGCGGCGGCAGCGTTTCGGTCATTTGGGTTTTGTGCTTTGGATTTGTTTCGGATTTCGAATTTCGATATTCGGATTTCCGGCGGTAGCCGGCTATTCATGTCTGAGCGCGATGATCGGGTCGACCTGGGCGGCGTGGATCGCCGGGTAGAGGCCGAAGAGGATGCCGATGCTCATGCTGATCAGCAGGGGCAGGCAGATCCCTTTCCAGGTGAGGATCGTGGTCATGCCGGAGAAGTGGGTGATCAGGGCGGGGACCAGCGCGCCGATGCCCAGGCCGATGAGTCCGCCCATCGTCGAGAGCACGACCGTCTCGACGAGGAACTGGTAGATGATCTGGCGGCGCTTGGCGCCGATGGCCCGGCGGATGCCGATCTCTCGCGTTCGCTCGGTCACCGAGGCCAGCATGATGTTCATGATGCCGATGCCGCCGACGAGCAGGCTGATGCCCGCGATGGAGCCCAGGACGATGCTCGACCGCCGCTTGGCGTCCTCGGCTTGGCGAAGCAGCGCCAGCGGCACGCTGACGCTGTAGTCTTTTTTCTTGTGGGTCTGGCTGAGCATCCGTTCGAGGGCCTTGGCCGTCGCTTCCACGTTGCCGATCTCGTCGACCTGCACGAGCGTCTGGTGCAGCTCGACGCGTTCCAGCGTGCGCGACGAGGTCACGGACCGCGTGATCACGTCGCCGAAACACTGGCGGGCCATGGCCAGCGAGATGTAGGCGTCCACTTCCTCGTCGGGCATCTGGATGTCGCCGGCCTTGCCGCCCTCGCTCTTGATGATGCCGACGATTTCGAAGTAGTTGCCGCCGATACGGAGCCATTCGCCGACGCTGTGCTTGGTGGCCAGCAGCTTGCGGGCGCCGAACTCCGTCAGCACCACGGCGGGGGCGGGGCTCCCCTCGTTGGTCGACACGAGCACACGACCGGCCAGCACCTCGCGATTGACCAGCTCGAACCACTCCGGCGTCGTCCCCACGACGCGGACCTCCAGCGTCCGCTCGCCCAGCCGGCCCTCGTGTCGAAGCACCTTGACCGGCGCCGTGCACTTGACGTGTTCGAGACATTCGGCCATTCGCTGATGGTCCTCGTAGGTCAAGCCGTAGACGCTCATGCTGATCAGGGACCGGTTCGCGTTGGCCGACTCCTGCTCGACCGGCTTGACGGACGAAATGATGATGTTGTTGCTGCCGAGCTTTTGGATCTGCTGGAGGGCTTCCCGCCCGGCCCCTTCGCCGACCGAGAGCATCGCGACCACGCTGCCCACGCCGAACACGACGCCCAGCATCGTGAGGAAGGACCGCAGCTTGTGGAGCAGCAGATTCTCCAGGCCGGACCGGATGTTCCGGACCATCTTGACGCCGTTCCAACTCATGAGTGATGCCTCAACGTCCTTTCAGCAACGAAATCCGAAATTCGAAACTCGAAATCCGAAACAAATTCAAAACACAAAACCCAAATGACCGAAACGCT
>JBDKUU010000324.1:0-3353 GCA_039679525.1 Phycisphaerales bacterium
ATTCGAGACATTCGTCATAAGCTCAGCCGTTTCCTGCTCACCGCCGTGGGCATCGGCCTGCTCTTGATGATCGTCATGGGCATGGCGGGAATCTACCAGGGCTTCACCGAAGACGCGCTGAGTTTTCTCCATTGTGCGAAGGCCGATCTGTGGATCGTGCAGAGAGCCACGCGAGGACCCTTTGCCGAGATATCCCGCATCCCCTGGAGCCTGGAGGATCGCGCCTATGCGGTCACCGGCGTGGCGGAGGCGCGGGCATTCGTCACCCAGGTCGTTCAACGCGAATATCAAGGCAAACCCCTGCGGCTCGTCGTGCAAGGACTGGCCTGGCCCCGCGACGACGGGACTCAACTGCCCCTGATGGCCGGCCGGCCGCTGGGGCAGGCGCACTACGAAATGATCGCCGACCGCTCCTTGGGCCTGCGTCTGGGCGACCGCGTCCCCCTGGGCAAGGACGTCTACACCGTGGTGGGCGTCACGACGGGCATGGCGGGTCCGGCCGGCGATGGCTTTGCGTTCTTCACGATTCCGGATGCGATCGCGATCCAGTACGACACGCCGGGAGAAGCGATCCGCCTGGAACGCGAAGCACGGCGGTCGCGGCTGCACGAGCAGGATTTGGGGAACACGCAGCCCATCCTGCTGGAGCGGGCCGGCGGGCCGATGTCCCAGCTTCCCGCCCTGGGCACGCAATACGTCAGCGCGATCATGGTGAACGTAGCGCCGGGCGTCGATCCCGCCCGGGTGGCGAAGGTGATCTCCGCTTGGAGCGACGTGACGGTCTATCCTGACGATGCGCAGCGCGAGCTGATGCTCAAGAGCATCGAACGGAATCGCAGACAGCTCGGCATGTTCCGCACGCTCCTGGTCATCATTTCCGGCATCATCATGTCGCTCATTTTGTACACGCTGACGCTGGACAAGGTTCACGACATTGCCATGCTCAAGCTCATGGGCGCGCGCAGCCGCACGATCATCGCCCTGATCCTGCAGGAGGCACTGCTTCTGGGCGCCCTGGGATACG
The DNA here is from genome assembly GCA_039679525.1 of Phycisphaerales bacterium. Classification (GTDB taxonomy): domain Bacteria; phylum Planctomycetota; class Phycisphaerae; order Sedimentisphaerales; family Anaerobacaceae; genus PLanc-01. Next base: position 1,025 of record JBDKUU010000324.1, read on the forward strand.
GTCTGGCCTACGTCATCGGGCTGTGGGTCTATCCCTACTTCCCCAGGCGGGTATCCATCACCGACACGATCCTCGTGCAGCTCGGCGTAATCGTTGTGGCCATCTCTGTCGTTTCCAGCCTGCTGGGCATCTGGAAGGCGATGTCTGTTCAACCGAACGAGGTTCTGGCATGAGAGCGACCCTTCGACTCGATGCTCCTTCCGTGGAGACCCGGTCGCTCACGAGGGTCTACGGCCACGGCAACACCGAGGTCGTGGCCCTGCGAGACGCTTCGTTCCAGGTCCAGCGAGGCGAGGTCGTGGCCCTGCTGGGTCCCAGCGGCGCGGGCAAATCCACACTCCTGACCGCCATCGGCCTGATCAATCCGCCCACGTCCGGGCAGATCACCATCAGCGGCTGCCCGGTTCTGGATGGTCCGCGGCCCCTGGTCAACCTTCGGGAGTTTCGACGCAAACACATCGGGTTCGTGTTTCAGAAGGCGAATCTCATTCCATTTCTGACCGCCCTGGAAAACGTGCAAGTGGCGATGGAAATCAACGATACGCCTCGCCGACAAGCCCAAGAACGTGCTCTGGAGCTGCTGGCCTATCTGGGCGTCGCCGATCGACGACACGGCCTGCCCTCCGCGCTCTCCGGCGGCCAGCAACAGCGCGTCGCGGTGGCGCGGGCTCTGGCGAACAATCCCAGCCTGATCCTCGCCGACGAACCTACGGCCGCCCTCGACAGCCAGCGAGGCCGCCAGGTAATGGAGTTGTTCCGCATGGTCGCACATGAGCAGAAGGCGGGGGTCATTGTCGTAACCCACGACCACCGGGCGTTGGACGTCTTCGACCGGATCTTCGAAATGGAAGACGGCGTACTGCGCCCTTCCGCCGGGGGTCCCGGCCCCGGCGTATAGAGCTGCATGCAACCGCCTGCGGCCCGGGAACGATCAGGCGAGCGACAAGCCAACTTCTCTGGCCACACCGCGAATGTAGTCGGCGGCTTTTTGGTACTCCTCCGCACTCGACAGGTGCTCCAGCATCAGAGGCGTGCCGGGGAATCGGCTCAATTCTTTGAGGAACACGGCGTAGTCCAGGCCCCCTGTGCCCGGGCGAACCTCGTCCAGATGCGTGGTCAGCTTGGTTTGCAGGAGAATGTCCTTTGCGTGACAGCTTCGGATGTGCGGCCCGAGCTTTTCGAAACACTCGCGGATGAGGTCGCCGTTGCCGTAGTATCGCTGTGGGCTGCACACCAGATTCACCGGGTCCAGGTGCACCGCGAAGCCCTTGCGGTCGATCGCCTTGAACAGCCGAAGATAGCTGTCCGGCGAATCCGGATACGCCCACGGCATCGTCTCCAACGCGAAGTACGTCCTCGTCGGCTTGACCGCGTCGACGATCGAACGGGTCGTTTCCACGATCAGGTCGAACGCGCCCTGCGTGAAGTTCTTGGCCGAGGGGCCGTCCCAGACGTCGCTCAGAGAACCCGCGATGTTGACGCAGCATCGGGCGCCGATACGATCGGCCAGGGCCAGATGCGTGCGGCACTTCTCCAGTGCGGCCTTTCGCGTCGCCTCATCGGCGCAGATCGGATTGCTCCAGGCTCCCACCTCCGCAATGATGACGTCCGCCTTGCGAGCCGCATCCTCGTAGGCCCGAACCTCGTCGTCGGACGCCGTGGGCCCGACCGGACAATAGGCAGCCGAGTAACCGAGCCGCTTGACCGCGTCGATCCAGCCCTGCGGGTCCTGGTACTTCTCGAAGACCGGCCCGCCCAGGCGCAGACGCTTGTCTGACTCCGACGCGGCCGATGCTGCCCTTCCACCCACGGCAATGGCCGCCACTGCCGCCAGAGAACTCTTCATAACCATTCGTCGCGACAAACCTTGTGCCCGCCGGGTCATACCGTCAACCTCCCTTGCATATGCCGCCGAATACCGTCCGGAAGACCAACACACCGGCAGCCACTCTAACGCCCCGGCGTCTGCGGCACAAGACCCATGGCCGGCCTCCCAGCCGGGACGTCATTCATATGCGTAGAAGGCGGTCCCTTCGAAGGTGAAGACATCGTCGTAGCGGGTGATCAGCTTCTCGGCTTCGTGCGGATCGATCGTGTAGAAGTGCGCGTTGTTCGACGGGTTCCAGAAGCGATAGACAGCCATCGTGTCGTCGGGCTGTCGGCCCTCGGGATAGGCGTAGAAAGCCACGCCTTCGTAGGTCCAGGAGTACGAGTTGGCCAGGAGAACGTCCCTTTCGGCCTCGTCGACCGTATAGAAATGCGAGCCCGACCGCTCGGACCAGAATCGGTAGACGGGGGCCAGGTCGGGGAAACACTTCGTGACCCAGGC
>JBDKUU010000325.1:0-17600 GCA_039679525.1 Phycisphaerales bacterium
GTCCCGTGTGGGATTCCGTTGACGGGTCACGCTCACCGAGGCTCCGGGAGCGTTCTGCCGTCTGCGTCACAGGTGGGTGTGTTCGCTTCCCCTGTCTCAGGCTGTCGGCTCATAGCACAGAAACACCTTGCCGTTGCGGAAAACCCGTGACTTGACCAATTTCAGTCTCAGCCTTTCCGTGATGCCCTCGAACATCGTCCGGCCCCCGCCGAGAGCGACGGGAATCAGCACCATCTGATATTCATCGATCAGGCCCGTCGGCGCCAATTGCGAAACGATGCTGCCGCTTCCCATGATCACCATGCCCTCTCCCGGCTCGCTTTTCATCCTGCGAATCTCAGCCACGGGGTCGCCCTTCACCAGTCTGGTGTTGTTCCAGGACGCCTCTCTCATGGTTCTCGAAAATACGACCTTCGGCAGACTGTTCATTTGCTCCGCGACGAGGGGAAGAACCTCGCGTGCCTGGGGCGTCGGCCAGAAACTCGCCATCAGCTCGTAGGTGATTCTGCCAAAGAGCAACTCGCCCCCGCCCTCGGCGTTTTCCGAGGTGAATGCATTGAACTCCTCATCGTTGCCTTCCTTGGCCCAGGTCATATCGCCGTTCAAGTCCACAAAGTAGCCGTCCAGCGACACCTGGTTGAAAACCACTAGCCTGCGCATGTGCTTATCTCACAGCTCCCTGAGTTGTTGTTTCGTTCGTCGCAGGTCTTCGCCGAAAGAACGCAAGGGACAACCAGGAGAAGGGCCGGCACTCAAACCCTTCTCGCCCGCAAAACCCTTGCGCGAGCACGGGCGCATTCATGGGAATGACGAGAACAGCGATCCGTCCGTTTCCTCGTCTCTTTCGCCTGCGGCCGAGACGCTACTTCTCTTCTAGCTTCAGGCCGGCTTTTTCGACCGCCTCCAAGGCACGTTTGTGATTCTCTTCGTACCCATACCAGGCGTCCACGACCTTGCCCTCGCGATCGATCACGTAGTTCAGGGGCACGCCGGTGCACTTGTAGTCCGCGTGGCCGATTCGCGTCGCCTTGTCGGAAGAGTCGAGGATCGTCGGGAACGTCGCCTTGTTCTCCCGGATAAACTCCATCGCGATCTTCTTGTCGTCGGAGCAATTGAAGCCCAGGATAACCAGCCCCTTATCGGCGTACTTCTGATGCAGCTCTTGGAGATGACACATCTCCTCTCGGCAAGCGGGTCAGCCAGCCCTCCAGATGTAGAACCAGACTATTTTGTCCTTGAAATCCGAGAGTTTGATCGTGCTGCCGTCGGAGGCCAGCAACTCGAAGTCCGGCGCCGCGACCCCCGGCTTGAGCAAGATGTCCTCCGCCCTGGGCATCTTCCACGGCCGCCAATCGGTCGGTGGGCTCCAGACGAACTTCTCGTCCGGCATCTCGGCGTCGATCACGATGTTCGACCAGGATTCATACATGATAAGGTCGTAGGACACGCGAACGATCTGCTTGAGCTTCCGCGGCAGGTGGTCCTTCTTCGACAGCCACAGATACCAGCTCCGCTGATGCTTCATGATGCTCGCTTCGACCACGTCGCACTCTTCGTCGCCGACCTTCTCCTCGCCCATGCCCATGACGCCGTCGAGATAGGGCTGGAGCGAATCCGTGTAGCCGTGGAACGTGCTCGGATCGAGAATGGGCATGGCCATGCTCACCCCGAGCAGGCCCACCTCGTGACCGATGGAATGCCTCGCCAGCGGAGCGGGCTTGCTCATGTAGACATTCGATTTCGTCTTATTGTAGGTCTCCTCGTCCTCGATGGAAAAGTGCGGCCGGTCGCCCGCCCAGAAGAGCCACAGCACCCTGCCGTCCCCTACGATGGTCCCGCCCAGCCGACCGTCGATATGCGTCGCCTCCACGCGGAAATAATTTGGCTTCTTGAGCCAGACCGTGTAGAAGCAGCGTCCGATCTCCTGCCCCCGGGCCTCCCAGCGATACTCGCTCTTGTACGAGAGGCTCTGAGGCTGCCGGAAGGCCTCGATCATCTTGTCGTACAAGGCCCTCGCCTGCGGGTCATCCTTGAAAGCCTGGGCCTCCGTTGCCTGAGAGGTCTGCTGCGGCGCCGCCTCCTGACCCCAAAGACAACCGCAGGAGCCCACGATCAGGCCGACGCCCAACCAGATCCCGATTCTCCAGTTCTTCATGGCCAGTCCCCTTTCCGCGCAGTCGTGATCATCCAAACCGCTTTCCACGGTCTATCAGCGTATCCTCCTATAAGACGGATTCAAGCGGAATCTGTTACTATCGCCGTCGAGTGTGCGACTAGATTTCGTGGGCATGCTGTCGTCTTGAGGCGAGCGGGGACGCTCGCCCTACGAAGAGAGCCTGGCCGCGCACGCTTCGTAGGTCGTGCGTCCTCGCACGCCCCCCTTCTTGGGCGTCGAAGACGCGAGCATGCCTCAGTTGGCCGGATTCTCCCCATGAGATCTAGTCGCACACACTCTCAAGGGTGTGCCCGGATCTCCTGGCAGACCGAGGGCGCCTAGGCAGACGGAACGTGGTCCTATTTCACAGGACCCGATGCAGGTGCGAAACGGGCCTGCCCGGGAAGTCTTTCGCTTTGGGCCTCCAGCAAAATGGGGGAGCGAAACGTCCCCCCTGAGGGTGTGCGCAGCCCCCTGATCGCTGGTGGCTCCAATGCGTCAAACTCCCGCCGTCCGGACGCGCAGCGGCCCTCCGGACCGGGCGGCGGATTCCGGATCGGTCCGCCCTTCCTCTGTCCGTCGGGGGAAACCTGTCGTGTGCCAGAAAGACTAGTCACGCCCACAGTCGATGCGTCAGTCCCCGATTCGACGAAGATGGACCGCCAGTTCATCGCCGATTCCCTCAGGCCGTGGCCAGAGCTGGTCTCCCGAGGCGACATGGACCGACGCCTGCGAGACGAACGTCCCCGCAACGCAGTCGAACCATTCGAAGGAATACCGCCCCGCCGGCATCTGCTTGAGCCCGACCCGCCCGTCCGGAGCCCAGGAGTAGGCCACGTACCGCTCGCCCGGCTCAGCCAGTACGAACGTCGTGGCGCCGTCCGCCAGTTCGTCGTGCGGCTCCATGCCCCGCAAATCGACCTTCCGGAAGAAGCGAACGACGTTGCCGCAATCCCTCAGATCGCTGTCGGCCGTGTTCGCGATGTCCATGCCCAGGACCATCACGGACGCCCCGCCCATGGCGCAGGCCCAGCATTTTCTGCGGGATTCGGCCCCCGCGCCCCAATCCGCGGCCTCGGACAGGTTCAGGCCGTATCGCCCGTTGACCTCCCGCCGGGCCCGGACCACGCCGGCGTGCAACTCCTCGGCGGTCTTGACGTTGTACTGGATCGCGAATTGATCGATGCTCGGGTCGTCGGCGAACTCGGAGAAGTCCAGTCCGTGGTTCTTGTGTACCGCGATGGGATGGCGGTTGTCGTCCTCGGCGAGGATCGAGGCCGCGATCCGCCGGACACGCTCGGCGCTGAGCTTCTCGGCGTACTCCTCCGCGACGCACCAGACCAGATGCTCGTGATGCTCGAACCGATTCACGAGCGTCTTGATGAATTCCCGCTCGGGGCCGCCGACCTCGTCGCCCGTATCCCACACGAGGGCGTCGTCGTCATAGAGGAAGAGATAAACGACGATGCCGCGGCGGTCCATCTCCGCGAACCACTGCTCCCACTGATCCAGGACCTTGGCGTTGACGCCCTTGGCCGGATCGTGGTCGACGAAGGGATTCTGCGTGGCGTCGCCGTCGCCGCCATGGGAGCGGACGGCAATCAGATAGATGCAATTGGCCCCGGCGGGAGCGAGCTTCTCGATCAATTGCATCTGGTCGCCATCGCGAGTTCCGTCGGGTTTCAGCGTCCCGCGGTAGAGGAATCCCTCCGGGTCCCCCGGCCCGCACAGGAAGTGCGAATTCGCGGCGTCCGCCTTCTTCTTGGGCTCGACCACCGCGTCGAGGACCATTGAAAGCGCTTCGTTCTCCTTGTCCCGGCCCTCGACGCGGGTGTCGTTCCAGCTCACGATCAGGTCCAGGCTCGGAAAGACAACCATCGCTCGAATGCCGCCATGGCCGAAGCAGCCGAAGGCGTCGGCGGGCACATCGGGCCAGTGCCGCCTGCCCTCGCGATCCACGCCGTTGATCCAACAGAGCCAGCTATAGCTTCCCATGTGGTCGGTCTGGTTGTCGGGAATCTGTCGCGAACCAATCGTCCGCTGGCCGGGAATCATCTCGGCCGGCCGGTCGCCCGCTCGCGGAATCGAGTTCGGGACAGGGCTGGTCACCGCCATCTTCGCCAGTTTCTCGCTGAGCAACTGCCTGTCGCCCCACTTGCCGCCGCGAAGATACAGCAGGCCGAAGCGGGCGAAGTCGCGAGGCGAGATCGCCGTCCGGCCCGGGCGATCGTCCTCGCCGAAGGCCATGAACGTCGGATCGTCCTGGCACCCGATCAAGTCCGTCAACAAAGGATGCAAGACCTGCGAATCAACCGTCGCGTGCGAGGCCCCATAGACCTTCGTGAACAGCGTGTCGAAGAACAAGGCCATCTGCCAGTCGTTGTAGGCGTACGCGGTCCCCGGCTGTTCCGCGAGGCCGTAGCAGGAGATCTGGTTGGCCATATGCCGCCAGGTGATCCGCGAATCTTTGTGGACAAGACCGGCATCGATCTCCTTGAGCCTGGGCTCCCACTGGCACACGGGCTGATCGACGTTCGGGATTCGCCCGTCCTCGACCGCCTTGAAGAGGAAGTAAGAATAGATGGGCTTGGCCGCCGAGGCGACGTCCATCCGCCGGGCCGGATCGCCCCAGGAATAGACCATGTACCCGTGCCGAACCACGCAGCCGAACCCGCCGACGCGTTCGCTAAAAACCTTCAATGCGCCAGCCGAGAGCCCCACCTCCGCCGGCGGCTTGGTCGCCCACTCCCGGCCGGGATAGATCGGAGCGCCGAACGCCAAGCCGCAGGTGCAGAGAGCAACAACTGTGAAGATCGTCCACGTTCTCATGGCCTTGCCCCTGTGAGCACGAAATCCAAATATCGAAATCCGAAACAATTCCCAAAGGACCAAATCCAAATGACCGAAACGCTGCCGCCCTTCTGCAAAGCCGTTTGGGACATTGAGATTTCTGTCATTTGGATTTGTTTCGAGTTTCGGATTTCGTGCTTCGGATTTCTGGTTTCCGTCGCAGTCGTCGCGCCAACTAGTTTTCCTTCTGCGTGTGCTCGTCGTACTCGATCTCGAATCGCAGCTTGTGCCTGGCCTCCTCGGCCGCCAGCGAGAGGAACAGGTTCCGCAGCGCGTCGTCCCGGGCCACCGAGGCCAGGTGATTGTAGAGCTTGAACGCGGCCTTCTCTTTCTTCATCGCCAGCACCAGCGAGTCGGCGTAGCTCATGTCCGACGTGGGCTCCGCGGACACGAGGTAATCCGCCAGTCCCAGTCCCGCCAGTTCCTGGGCCCCCGCCCCGAACGAGTACTCGCCCCGTTTGATCGCCTCCAGCTTGGCCCGATGCCCCTTCTCTTCCTTCGCGAAATCAAGGAAGACCTGCTTCATCGCCGGCGCGTCCATCCTGGCCGCCAGAGCGGTATAGAAGTCGCACGCTTCGATCTCGCGCAGTATCGCAAAATCCAGAATCTCGTTCACGCCGCCGCGTTTCTTGCCCATGTCGTACCCCTTGGTCTGTCCCAAGTAATGTTCGATGGCGTAGCGTCCAAACCACCCATGCGAGAACTCATTCTATCCGCGGGCGTGTCTCTGTAGAAAAGGATTTCCGGATGAGCGGCCGACGGGGACGCGTCCAGGTATTCTGGCAGACTGAAGACCGCCAGGCAAACGAGAGAGGTTCCCGCTCCGCAAGACCGAATGCAGGTCCGAAACGGACCTGCCCAGGAAGTTTATCGCTTTGGGCCTCCAGCATGGCATGGGGGCGAAACGCTCCCCTGAAGCGTGCGAAGGGGTCGCCAACGCGAAACATCGCATTGGAGACCCCGGCCTCCCCTTTGTGCTGGCGGCTTCAAAGCGGAAAACTCCCGCCGCCCCACCGCGAAGCGGCGCTTCCTGTCCTGGCGGCGGATTCCGGACCCGTCCGTCTCTTCCTCGGTCCATCTGAGGAAATCGGTCCTGTGCCGGAAGAATTGGTCACACCCTCGACGGGCATGGTTCGTAGTGACGCCGCAAGGCGTTATCCTCACTCTTGTCCTATAGAACGCCGGGAAGCCAAGAGGGCGAGTACGCTGCTAACCTTGGGATAGTCCCGTGCCGATGATATGATGGATGGGTGACGATTTCTCTGATGATTTCCCGGACTCGGGCGTCTGTAGGACAGGACGGGCGCATTTGGAAACCGGATTTGTGCTATGGTTGGGAGATCTGCGATGAACAGATGCCGAGACAATGCGAGAACGACGATGGTGGTTTTGCTCGGAGTCCTCGTGGCGGAGGTTGCGGCTTACGCCGGCTTCGCCCCGCCCTGGAGCGTGGACCCCAACGATCCGATCGGCCTCGACCCGAACGCGGCCTGGCGGCTGCCGGGAGGCGATTTCGGCGAGAGCCGGTACAGAAAAGAAGGCGCGGAGGTCGTGCCGTGGACGCAGGAAACCGCCCTGCCGAGTCCGGACAACGCGGCCATCCTGTATTATCAGGCGTTTCTCCTGCGTCCGGAGCCGGACGAGGCCACATCCCTGCGGATCAATCGCGTGCTCCGGGGCGACCTGCCCGATGCCTCCATCCGTGTCTATCTGGGCGACTGCCGGAGGATGATCCACACGGCCGAAGTCGCCTCGCGGGTCCCGCAATGCACTTGGGGAGTCCGCCGCTTCGACGCCGGAGGATTCGGCGAGATGGACTTGATCGGACAGATCCGCCAGTTGGCCATCGTGCTCGCGTTGGACGCCCGGACGCTGGGGGTCGACGGACACTATGACGCGGCCTTTGCCCGATGCTTGACAATGCGTCGCGTGGCTCGCCACGTTGGCGATGAGACGATGGTCGCGTACCTCCTCGCTCGGAGCGCCGAAGAGCTGGCCAATCACACGATGCGGTACCTGCTCGGCCTGGCCCCGGCGGATGCGGATCTTATTCAGCAGGTGCGAGGCCAACTCGCCGCCGTGCCGGGCGCGCCGCGACCTTTCGAAAAGGTCGTGCAGTCGGACTTCGAACAGTCCATCGAATCCCTCCGGCGAAACCCCACGATTCTCCAGGCAATCAGACTGCAAATCACCAAAGGCGGGGACTCGCCTACGAAGGGGCAGCCCCTGAACCTGACGGATGAAGAGATCCTGACCCAGGCGAGAGAGACCTGCCTGCCGGGACTGAACGGCGTTCTCCAGGCGATCGACAGCGATATGCCGTACGAACGCAAGTACGCCGAGATCGACAGGCGGACACAGGACTTCGCCAAGCAACACGATGACGACCCGGCCACCGCTTGGCTCTGGTTGTTCGTCACAGCACACCTGGGCGAACGCTACAGTCTCTCCGTCCGCAACGTCGCGGCATACGACGCCGTGAAGACCGCCGTGGAGGTATACCTGATCAATGCCCAGATGGGCCGGCTGCCGGAGACGCTTCCCGCGTACACAGCGAAGGACCCCTACAGCGGCCAGGAGTTCGAGTACGAGGTCACGAAGAACGGTTTCGTCCTTCGCTGCCGGGCGAGGGACCTGTACTACAACCAAGTCTGGCAGTACGAATTCACCGTCCGGAAATGACTGCAGATTAACTCTGGCCAGTGTTCCCGAGTGTCCGGCGAGAAAGAAGCCGAGAAGACTCTCTTATGACGTTTACCGCCTTCGGGGTGCCCACGGAGGGATTGTCATACAGCGATCCAGGGAGTAGACTATCTGCGCCGGCTTGGAGGATAGGGCAACGCTGGCGAGCGACCCGAGCGCCAAAGCCGGTGGGTGTACTGCGGAGGGGGCTCGACAGAACGTCGGGTTTTCTCCCTTTCCGCCGGCATCCTACAATGCTAAAAACGCGCTCTTCCGGTCTTGACGACTGCCGATTGCTCCCGAGACGCGGAGCGCCTTGTGGATCAGTCGTTTTCCCAGATGATCGGTACCGACCCGCCATCGCTCCGGGGCCCGATAACACGATCCAAGCATGAGGCGATGCGATTGTTGCCTGAAATCCTGCTGGAATCTAGGCCAAAGTCGCGGTAGGATTAGGCCGATAAGGTTATCGGAGTTGCCCGTCGACACGCAGACAGGATGAACGCCGGGAACCCCCACGAATACTGTTTCTGGATGGAAGGAACCAGACGATGACCAATCGGGCTGAGATCAAGAATATGGCCCTGTTCTGCGATTTTGAGAACATCGCGTTGGGCGTGCGCGACGCCAATTACGCCCAGTTCGACATCGGAAAGGTCCTCGAACGACTGCTGCTCAAGGGCAACATCGTCGTGAAGAAGGCCTATTGCGACTGGGAGCGATACAAGGAATTCAAGCCGACCATGCACGAGGCGGCCTTCGAGCTGATCGAGATCCCGCACGTGCGGCAGTCGGGCAAGAACTCCGCGGACATCCGCATGGTGGTCGACGCCCTGGACCTGTGCTACACGAAGGAGCACCTGGACGCTTTCGTCATCCTCAGCGGCGACTCGGACTTCTCCCCCCTGGTCAGCAAGCTGCGGGAAAACGACAAGATCGTCATCGGCGTCGGCGTCAAGAACTCCGCGTCGGAGCTGCTGATCGCCAACTGCGACGAGTTCATTTACTACGACGACCTCGTGCGACGTCCGCCCGCCCGCAGGAGAGAGGCCCCCAAAGGACAGCCGTCGCACAGACCTGCGAGGGGTCCGGCCCCCAAAGTAGCCGGCAAACCCGCGGGAGAGAAGGACAAGAAACAGGAGGCCTGGGACCTGATCGTGCAAACCTACGAGGCCCTGGTCGAAGAACGCGGCGAGGGCGAGAAGATCTGGAGCTCCATGCTCAAGCAGACGCTCAAACGCCGCCGGCCGGGCTTCAGCGAATCCTATTACGGATTCCGCTCTTTCGGCGAATTGCTGGAGGAGGCCCAAGCCCAGGGCATCCTGGACCTCGAGCCCGAGGAAAGATCCGGCGGCTACATCATCAAAGGCGCCCACGCCCCTTGAGAAGGCGACTTGCACGGATCGCCGCGAACGCGCCGGTTCCTGTGCTCAACAAGTAAGAAGGCCCGACGGCAGGATCGATCTCCCGCCGTCGGGCCTTTGTCTTTCTGCGATCTCTGATCGCGGCAAAAGTCCGCAATCATCAATCGTCAATCATCGATAATCAATGCCGTCACGCCATCGGATCGCAGCCGGTCGCGATGGAGTGGTACAGCGGCTTGCCCGCCATCAGATCGGCCTGGCTGGGCACGAGGGATTGCTTGCACTCGTTGAGCAGCCAATCGAAGGTGACGACCTGGCCGGTGTAGGCCGCGATGCGGGCCCCGATCGCCGTCAGGGTGCTCTCGGCGATCCGGACGCCCTCGTTGAGCCCCGCGCCGGTGCGGATGCTCTTGATCAAGTCAACGTGCTCCTGGTCCATGCCGTCGACCATCGGGCCTTCGTACTTCCAGGCGTTCGTGCCCTTGATCTCGATCCGGCAGTCGCTGGTGCCCTTGGTGCCGACGATCTTCTCGCCGTTGCGGCCGGTGCCCGGGCTGTGGCCGCTGAAGCTCAGGCAGCGGGCCCCGTTGGCGTACTCGAACTCGGCGTAGATGTGGTCCCAGATGTCGCCGTTGTACTTCTCCCAGCCGGTCTCGCTGCCGTTGTTGTACTTCTTGCAGACTTCCTTGGCCATCTTGGCCTGGTCGGGATTGGCGCTTCGCCACTGGCGGCCGCCGACCGCCATGATCTTCTTCGGCGGGCCGTCGAAGCACCAGTTCATCACGTCGATGTTGTGAATGTGCTGTTCGCAGATCTGGTCGCCCGAGAGCCAGGCGAAGTGATACCAGTTCTCGCACTGCCATTGCAGCTCGTTCATCCAGTCGGCCGCGCCGCGATACCAGATGCCGTCGCCGTACCAGTAACACTGGCCGCCGACCAGCTCGCCAATCGCGCCGTCGTGGATGCGTTTCATCAGCTCGACCCGGCTGAACTCGTGCCTGCGCTGCGTGCCGCACACGATCGAAAGGTTCTTCTCTTTCGCCAGCTTCGAGGCCTCGATGATCTCCTTGCATCCGGCGACGTCGGTGCCGACCGGTTTCTCGGTGAAGACGTGCTTGCCGGCCTTGATCGCGGCCATCAACTGGCGGCCGCGGAACGCCGGGGCCGTCGCCATCAGCAGCAGATCGGCCTCGCAGGCCGCAAGTTTCTCGTAGCAATCATAGCCCGAGAACATGTGGTCGTCGGCGACCTTGATCCGGCCCTTGAATTTCTCTTCTCTCATGAGGCCGTCGCGGGTCCCCTTGACCTTGTGCTCGAACAGGTCCGCCAAGGCGATAATCTCGACGCCCGGATCGGCGCCGAGGTTCTGCCGCACGGCGCCGTTGCCGCGCCCGCCGCAGCCCAAGAGCCCGACCTTGATCTTGTCGGAACCCTGCGCGTGGGCCATTCCGGCCATCACGGCCGCCGCGCCGGCCGCCACACCCGCCTGCGTCCCGGTCATTTTGTTCACTTGTGACGACATATGCCAAATCTCCTTTGTTCGGTCTCTTCGTTTCGTTCAGTCCGCACCCGTGCGATCGGCGGGATCAGCCGCGATTGCCGCGACGTTCCGGCTCCCAACCGGGCACGAAGTACTGGCCGGGGATCGCCACCGGGGCCACCGGCATCGCGTCGCTGAGCTTGAGTTCGTCGCCGGGCAGCAGGTTCAGCGTGCAGCGGTTCAGCATCCAGGACCGCCGGAACTGCTGACGCTGGTAGGCCGACTCGCGGCCCATGATCGCGCAGAGCGTGCTCTCGGCGATCCGCTTGCCCTCGTTGAGGGGCTTGCCGTCGCGGATGCTCTTGATCAGGTCGGCGTGTTCCTGAACGTAGGCGTTGACCGGGGTTCCCTTGTACCGCCAGGCGTTCTCGCCGACAATCGTGCCGCAGCAGTCGGTCCAACCCTTGGTGCCGACGACGCGTTCGCTGACGTTGTTGGCCGTGCCCTCGATCTGGCGGCACGTGCTGATCGTCCTGACGTCGCCGGGATAGATGAACTCGACGCCGAAGTGGTCGAAGATGTTGCCGTACTGGGGGCCCGTCCGGAACTGCCGGCCGCCCAGGCCGTGCACCGTCTCGGGCTGAACGTCGTTGAACGCCCAGTTGATCACGTCGATGTTGTGGACGTGCTGTTCGCAGATGTGGTCGCCGGAGAGCCAGGTGAAGTACAGCCAGTTGCGGATCTGCCATTCGACGTCGCTCTCGTTGGCCTGACGCTCGTGGCACCAGAGACCGCCCATGTTCCAGTAGCACTGGGCCGACACGATCTCGCCGATCGCGCCGTCATGGATGCGTTTCATGGTCTCCACGTATTCCGGCTGATGGCGCCGCTGCGTGCCGGCGACGACGGCCAGGTTCTTCTGGCCGGCCAGCTCGGCGGCCTCGATCACCATCTTGATGCCCGCCGGGCAGGTGGCCACGGGCTTCTCCATGAACACGTTCTTGCCCTGCCGGACCGCCTCGGCGAACTGCTTGGGCCGGAATCCCGGCGGCGTGGCCAGGATCACCAGGTTGATGTCCTTCAGGGCCAGCAGCTTCTTGTAGGCGTCGAGCCCGACGAAGCAGCGGTCGTCCGGGACGTTGAACTGTTTCTTCAAACCGTCCATCCGGTCCGTGAAGGCGTCCGCCAGAGCGACGATCTTCACGCCGGGAGAGGAATTGAAGCAGTCGTTGGCGGCGCCGGAGCCTCGTCCGCCGCAACCGACGACGCCGACGCGGATCTCATCGCTGCCTTGCGCGTACGCAAGCTGTCCGGCCGCCCCGGACAACACCAGGGTCCCGGCCGCCATTGCCGAACTCCGAAGGAGTTCTCGCCTTGTCCAATTTCTTCTTTTCACCATAATTAGGGCTCTCCAATGCTACGTATACGGGGTACCTCCGTCGTAATCAACGGCATGATCTGCAAACAAACCGGTCGCTCGTCCGGTAGGACTTGTGTGCCAAAGGCGAGGCCGAGCCGGCCCGCCCTCTGTGCTGTTTGATGGGCCATACGCACGTTAAGACGTTTGCGGATAACGAATTATTGAGCAATAAACCACGTCCGGGGGACGATTGCAAGCTTGATTTCCGCCCGGGCCGCAATTTGGGCCCGGGCCGGCGGGTTCCGGAACGGCCCTTGAATCGCAGCCCCTGACCGGGTAACATAAGTCCGGCTGTGATATAGGCTTGGTGGATCTTGTAGGGTGTGCCGTGCACACCTTTTGTCCACGGCGATAACGGTGTGCACGGCACGCCCTACGGCCGGACCCGAATCGGGTCTGGCGATTTGAGAATACATGGCAATCGTAACATTGCAGGATATACACGTGGCCTTCGGGCCGGAGATCGTGCTGGACCATCTGGACCTCCAGCTCCACCCCGGCGAGAAGGTCGGCATGGTCGGGCCCAACGGCTGCGGCAAGACGACCATCCTCAAACTGATCACCGGCCAGGTCCGCCAGGACATGGGCCAGGTCATCCGGCAAAAAGGTCTGCGGATCGGGTATCTGCCCCAGGAGGCTTCCTTCAGCGGCGAGCGGACCGTCTTGGAGGAGATGCACGCAGGCGTCGAGGAGATGTTCCGGCTTCAGGAGGCGATCCACAACGTCTCGCATGAGATGGAGCGTCTGGCCGGGGCCGAACTCCAGGCCAAGATGCGCCAGTACGACCGCCTGAACCACGAATTCGAGATCGCCGGCGGGTACGAATTCGAGACTCGAATCCAGATGACCCTGGCGGCCCTGGGCTTCGAGCCCGAGCTGCACAACGTCAAGACCTCGGCCCTCAGCGGCGGGCAGCTCTCGCGTCTGGGCCTGGCCCAGGTCCTCATGCTCCAGACCGACCTGCTTCTGCTCGACGAGCCCACGAACCACCTGGACCTCCAGGCCACCGAATGGCTCGAGCGATTCCTGGCCAACTATCGCGGGGCCGCGGTCGTCATCAGCCACGACCGCTACCTGCTGGACCGGGTCGCGTGCAAGATCATCGAGATCGGCAAGGGCCAGGCAAAGGTCTGGCCCGGCAACTACACGAATTTCGTCGAAACGAAAGAAACCGTGCGGCTCCAGGAGGAACGCGAGTACACCCGCCGGGTCGAGATGGTCGAACGGACGAGGGATTTTATCGCCCGAAACAAGGACCAGGAAGGCATGCGGGGCACCGCCAAGGGCCGCAAGACCCGCCTCAACCGCCTGCTCAAACAGAATCCGGATTTTCTGGAAAAGCCCGACAGCCTGAGGACCATCGCCTTCTCTTTCGGCAAGACCGGCAAGGCCAGCGAGATCATCATCCGCTGTGAAAACCTGACCAAATCCTACGGCGAGCTGACGCTGTTCGAGGGCCTCACCTTCGACGTCCTCAACGGCGAGCGGCTCGGCATTACCGGCCCCAACGGCACGGGCAAGACCACGCTCATCGAGCTGGCCCTCGGCCACATCGAACCCTCGGCGGGCAAAATCCACATGGGCGAGACCCTCCGCGTGGGCTACCTCGACCAGCACGGCGAGGTGCTCGACCCCAATCGCAGCGTCCTCGACGAGGCCTGGAGCGCGAATCCCGAGCTCGTGCCGGAGGAGGTCCGCAGGCGATTGGGCGCGTTTCTGCTCTCGGGCGACGACGTCTACAAGCTGTGCGGCGAACTCAGCGGCGGCCAGCGGAGCCGGCTGATGCTCTGCAAGCTCGTGCTCTCGGCCCCCGACGTGCTGATCATGGACGAGCCGACGAACCATCTGGACATCTCCAGCCGGGAGATGCTCGAAGAGGCGATGGACCAGTACACCGGCACGATCATCGCGGTCAGCCACGACCGCTACTTCCTGGACCGGGTCGCGGACAAGCTGCTCGTGATCGGCACGGACGAGTTCGGCCAGCGGCAGCTCGGCCGGACGGAGTTCATCGTGGGCGAGCCCGCGTACTCGGTCTACGCCGACACGATCCACCGAAGAATCGAGGCAAAGGAGCTGAAGGAGGCCCAGGCCGCCGAAGCGAGGAAGAAGCAATCTCAAATCTCAAATCTGAAATCTCAAATGGCCGCCTCGGCCAACCGGGCGCCGGACGAGCTCAAGCGGTTCAACAAGTTCACTGTCGATCAGATCGAGAAAATGATCATGCAGATCGAGCAGGAGATCGGCCAGATGAAGGAGCAGTTCGGCGACGCCGAAATCTACAAGAACCCCGACCGCCTCGCCGACCTCCAGCAAACCTACGCAAACAAGCAATCCGAACTCGACCTGCTCTACCGAGCCTACGAACGCAAGGCGGGATGACCGGATTCCTTCGCAGGAATGATGTACTCGACGGGCCGACGGTCATATCCTGGACATGGACACCCACTCACGCACGAGTGACGGAATTCGCTTCAGCACCTCTCGTCCGAACAGCACCTCATCCACATATCCCATGTGCAACATATCGAGAATCCGGCAAAGATACGAGCGTCCACAGGTCCACCAAGTGTAGTGCGCGTCTACCATGAGATAGTGCTTGATATCCACGCCCTCGCTCAGACGAAGTTCTTCAAGCTCCATCCCATCGAGAAGGCTCTCATATACCCCGTCGGCCACCCGACTGCCAAATGTGGTGGTATTGTAGTACTCCTTGATTTCCCACACAGCGACGGGATTGATCGCAGAGGGAAAAGCGCCATCGATCCGACGAGCAAGGGTTCTAACGGGCCGTCCGTCACGAGTGACGGTCGTGAGAACGTGCGGGTCAAAATCACATTCGACTCCCTTCCTGTTCGCATCAATCAACATATTGATGATGCACGTGAAGAACGCGGGAGTCTTCTTATTGCCGCTCTGCTTGTTGAATGGGACGGGGCACTTGGCCTTCGACTTTGCACACAGTCTCTCAAAGATCTCCTTCGCCTCGTCGGCAGTCATCAGTAATGGTTCGACTCGGTCACAGAGAGTGGAGGCGCGATATCTGAAGTATTCACATAGGAGACTGCCCAACGGAGTCGCATTCCCTTCTCTGTCCACCAGGTGACGAGCATCAAGCGACATCTCTGCAAATGCTTTTCGGGCCTCCTCAAGTGAAGGAACCTTGATCTTCTTCTCCCCCTTGCCTTTCGTCGTGTAACCTACTTCCTGGCTCACCAGACGTACATTGGCCCAGAAGCCTTTCGGAAGATTGAGGAATCTTGGATCGGGTTTCATGCGATACGCTTCTCAAACTGACGTACGAAAGATGACAAAGACCTGCCCAACGCCCGACAAATCATGTTTAGTTCAATCAAGTCCAAACGAAGTTCGCCGGTTTCATACTTGCTGACGAACGACTGGCTCCGACCCAGGCGTTTTGCGAGGTCCGCCTGACTGAACCCCGCCCTCACTCTCTGATCTCGCAGGAGTTTAAGGAGTTCCACCTGCTCGGGACTATAAATGCTCTTTCTCACGTTGGGCATTTGAATAAGCATTGACATATATTCCAAATTGGAATATTATAACCTTGCGGCAAACGCAAAGGTCCTCATTGACTCTTCGCAAAGGCGTGAGGATAATAAGGGTCATTGCAGTTGAGTGTATTTGACGATCGATCGCCGGACGCGTGGCGAGGCAGTTGAGGCCGCCCCCCGGATGCAGGAGCACGGAACCTGTCATGCAGAGACTTCTCTTTCACGAATCCGGTCTTGCCCAGGAGATGGCCAAGCCACCCAAGGGACAGCTTCTGAAGTGGATCGGCAACAAGCAGCGGTTTGCGCGGAAGATCGTGTCATTCTTCCCTGATAACTTCAATAGGTACTACGAGCCCTTTCTCGGAAGTGGAGCGATCCTCGGCACTCTCGCAAAGGATGGTTCTGTCGGGGCCGATAGCTTCAAACCGCTGGCGGAAATCTGGCAAACGCTCGCCCAATCTCCTGACACTCTAAAGCGATGGTACGGGGAGCGATGGCGGCTTACCGCAGACCGGGGCAAAAAGGAGGCCTACGAAGCGATCAAACAATCATACAACTCACGACCGAATGCTCCTGATCTGTTGTTCCTCTGTCGATCCTGCTATGGGGGAGTTGTCCGGTTCCGGCAAGCCGATGGGTACATGTCAACCCCCTGCGGCATCCACACGCCAATCTCGCCCGAGTCTTTTTCGAAGAGAGTGGATGACTGGCATGCCAGAGTGAGAAAGTGCACCTTCCTGCATGCCGAGTATGAAGACACCATGAGCAGAGCCGAGGAAGGCGACCTCGTGTACTGCGACCCGCCCTACAGCCACACACAATCGATTCTCTACGGCGCACAGGCCTTCAGTCTGGAACGCCTCTTCGAAGTCATCGCGGCTTGCAGATCACGAGGCGCGTACGTTGCTCTGAGCATCGACGGTCTGAAACGTTCCGGCCGGCTTAAATGCAGCCTCCCTCCGTCCGACGGTCTGTTCCAGCGGGAAATCCTCCTGGATTGCGGCCGATCCATGCTCAAGAGATTCCAGATGAACGGGTCCACACTTGAAGACGAAGTCGTTCATGACCGCCTTCTGCTGACGTACTGACTGGCACATCATCGAAGCATTTGCGAGACGCTCGCTTGGGGGCGTGCGCAGCACCCCTAGTGCTGGTGGCTCCAATGCGAAAAACTCCCGCCGCCCCGCGGCGGAATCCGGATCGGTCCGCCCCGGCCACCTCTTGTCATGGCTCAAAATGTCCCTCAGATCAACATGGTTGCTCTCGGGACGAAGCTTGATTCGGAATATCATGCTGCACACGCGGATTTCGCCGCCACCGGCCTGAAAATAGCGCATGATTTAGCTGGGGAGAGGACGGAGGTGGAGTGATGAGCCAGATAGCCAGGAGCCATGTCGAGCCGTTGTGTGCGGCGGCGTTCGGACTGCCGGTGGCGAGGTCCCATGCCCCCGATTCCCGGACCCTGCTGAAACAGCGTCTCGTAAACGCCGTGCTGCCGGGGTTGGCCCTCTTGTCGATGTCCGTGCTCACCGTCGCGATGATCGTGATTCTGGTGACCACGGTCGCTCACGGGGGATGGCTGACGCCGGGGACCTACGTGACCGTCGATCCCTGGGCGAACGTCTACCCCGGCCCCGCGAACCTGCGACGGGACGACATCATGTATCCCGACGCGGCGACCGGCCAGAGTCCGCAGCAGAGCGATCCGTCGTTCGACGCCCAGGCCCGGTCCACGGCCAGCGCGGGCTACATCGCAGGCAGCGTGGCGGAGTAGGGCTGTACGCGGGTGTGCTGAACGCGTGAGCCGTCTCAGTTTGGCGTCGGGTTCGGGCGCCATGCTTACGCTCGCGTAAGCGTGCCGTCCCGCATCGCGGCAAGACGTGGCTACGCAAGCGTAGCCATGGCGCCGACTCACGGGATCGGAGCGGCCGATGCAGCAGCCTTGCCGAGCGGCCACAGCTCCGCCGGCCGGCAAAGTCTCTCGCTATCTGCCCCGGGCGGGTAGCGAGAGTCGGGCGGGAGAGACCGGGGATCAGCGTGTGGGTCTCTCCTCATTCAGGAGACAACGGTGCCGAATCTTCTTCCCATCTTCGATCTCGGGGTCCGAATCCTTCGAAGCGATCCATCTCGAAGG
>JBDKUU010000326.1:0-2704 GCA_039679525.1 Phycisphaerales bacterium
CCAGTTCATAGCCGCTGGAGTCGATCTGGGCGATCGTCTCGTTGGCCCTGATCACGCCGCCGGCGCGGAGCTGCGAGTGCACGTAAGTCACTTTCCCCGCCACCTCCGGCATGATCTCCAGCCGCACCTTCGGCGTGACGACGCCTCGGCAGTGAATCGTCGTAGGCGACTCCGCGGGATTGGATTGCGATGTCGCGTCGCCGCGAGCCTCCGCCCCCGCCTTCTGCGGCGGGTCTCTATGGACCAGGACCAGGACCACGCAGGCCGCCGCGATCAGCACTGAGAACCCGACGGCGATCCGCACCGCGTGTCGGCGGCACACCCATCCCTGTGTCGTATCTGCCATCATACCTGGTTCCCACTCACGACCGGCCCATCCTTTTGACGTCCACCAAATCCATGACTACGGCGCACCCTGGTCCGCGTAGGCGCGAATCCCGGCGGCCGAGAACTTGACGATGTGCTCCACCAGGTCTTCGAGTTTCAGCCGGAATAGTTCGCCGTGGCTGCTCTCCTCGAACAATTCCTTCGCACACACCGCATGAATCAATTGCCCGACCATCAGCAGGATCGCGATCCCCGCGTTGGCTTCGTTCAGCCAGGGGCAGATCTCCATCAACGCCCTGGTCAGCGCCGACACCACCGGTTTCACCATCTCGGCGAGGAACATATCCCGCGGCAGATGCGGATCGATCATCTCCCGAGCCATCAGACTGATGAACTGGCACTGGCGGTCGCCCTCGATCAGCGGCTCGAAGAAGGAGACGGCGTGGGACCGGAGCAAATCCTCCAGCCGGGGCTGTCCTCCCGCCGACATGACCTTTTCAATGCTGGCAAGGCGGCTTTCCCGCATCTGAGCCAACCGGCGTCGCCAGATTTCGAGGTACAGGCTTTCCTTGCCGCCGAAGTAGTAATTGACCGACGCGACGTTGCAGTCGGCCGCGGCGGCGATATCCCGAACGCTTGTCTCGTTGAATCCGCGGCGACAAAAAAGATCTTCCGCCGCCTCGATCAGCCTGTTTTGAACGCCCCGTCCATTGTTGTCGTTTCGAGTGTCCTGATTGGGAACTGCCATCGTGCCTTCTCCAAACAAGCGTTTCATACACACATTTTAAACGTTTGTTTGAAATGTCAACAAGGTTTCCTGACATTCCCGCGACGACGGCATGGCGAATATCGTAACCTGCTGCCACGACGGGGTTTATGCGTGCAGGCAAATCATCGATAGGAGGCCTTCTCTTCTGGGCTCCGGCCGATGGAGTTCACGGAAAGACGCCGCGTCGGCCGTTCGCCAAATGCAGGAATACCCGCGATGACGACAGATTGCGCGAAAAAGTTTCAAAAAACGTTGACAGAACATGGGCAGGTTCACTATAGTAGCTTTTCTAAAGAACACGGGGCCGTAGCTCAATTGGTTAGAGCAGCGGACTGTCGATCCGCAGGTTGAGGGTTCGAGACCCTTCGGCCTCGTTCGTTGCCTTGTTGACGACATACGTCGACAGGGCTTTCTTTTTGCGCTTTGGACGCTGTGTCGCCATCGACCCTTCGGCCAAAAAAGTGCGGCCGGCCGCGTGGAGGCGTCCCATAAGATCCCCTCTCCATCCGCCGAGGGCCCCCGCCCCTGTCCCATCCCAACAAGAATTTCGTACAGGGATTTGACCGAACCGCCGAAAATCGGGTATAATTGACATGTGACGGACGGAGGAGTCCGGACCTGGTTACGCAGCTCCGCTGCGGGGGTGGGATTCCTGTCTTTGATCCCGGGCCCGTGCCGTTCGGCCTTCCGAACGCCGGAGAGCCGGGGATTCTCCACGGATGAGGGTAATCACAACAGGTACGCCGTGCCTGGAGGGGTCGCCTATTCCCTTGGCGAATGGGGTCTCGTTCGGCGGGCGAGTGTGGAATCGAGAGTGGGAGTGCCATGCAGACCTATCGAGTGCAAGAGAGAGAGAGGGTTGGTTACGACAACGCAGAGACGATCCTGGGGGTCGTGATTCTCGTGGTGCTGGTGGCCTGCGGCCTGGCCAGCGTGCCCATGCCCGGTCGCGTCATGAACGAGACCGACTCGATCACTTTGCGTCGGGACAGACAGCGCGCGACCGAGCTCCAGGAACTGCGGGACCAGAACAATTCGCTGCAGAACGAGCTGCGGACGCTCGCCAAGTCTCTCCAGACCACAAACTCGGACTTTGCCAGCTTCCGCCAGGTGCACGACACGCTGATCGCCCAGGTCGCCACCGCGACGGGCAAACTCCGGGAGTTCGAGAACAAGTTCCAGGACTCCAAGATCCAGACTACGAAGCTCAACGAGTACGCCGGCCTCCAGGACCAGCTCAAGAAGGAACGCGACGAGGCTCTGGCCCAGGCGAAAGACGCGACCGAACGCGTTCGCGAGCTGACCCTCCAGCTCCAGCGGGCGAAGGTGTTCCCGTAATCAGTCCCGCGGCTTTTGGTTTTCGAGGACTTGCCGAATCGCCGAACGAATGTTCAAATAGGGGCCGTGTTCTCGATGTGCGTGCCCGAACATCCCGCAGGAGCAGCGATATGGCGGTCCAGTTCAAGGAATTCGTCAGGCCGGCGTTCTCCGGAAATCCCGAAGAGCTCAAGAAAAAAGTCGTCAAGTACTGCAACAACGAGCTCAAGTGCTTCCGGATCATCTCGATCTCCGAGGCCAAGGGGATTTCCGACGATTTCTACCGGATCA
>JBDKUU010000327.1:0-2473 GCA_039679525.1 Phycisphaerales bacterium
GCATGTGTCAGCCCGGGGGATGGCAGACTGGTCGCCACCGATGGATATGGTCCTGCCTTACATTGTTCAATCACCTGCGGGAGGTGTGGGTACTATGTCGATCGATTTGAAGGAACTCGAAGAACAGGCTATGCGCCTTCCCCCCCGACAGCGAGCCGAGCTGGCGGAGCGTTTGATCGCGAGCCTGGACCGTCTCGACGACGCTGAGTACGAGCGTCTCTGGATTGAGGAGGCGGCACGCCGCTACGGGGAGTACGAGAAGGGCAACATCTCGGGCCGCCCGGCGGACGAGGTCTTCCGAGACGCGCGGAACAAGATCCAATGAGGAAGGTCCGTCTACTCGATCCGGCGGAGCAGGAGATGCTCGACGCCGCGCATCCGTATTAATCGGCCTGCATCCTGAACCAGTTCTACTTGTCTTCTCACGATCAGGTCCTGACAGGCGGAGCAGATCGCGGTCGCAATCCGGAGTGCATGACCGTTCGTGTGGTTCCATCGGCGCCGGGGGTGTTCCGACAAATTCGAGGGGTGCGTTTATCGCTTTGCGGGTACCGGCGGGGAGGGGCACAAGAAAATCCTCGTTCGCTCGTACCGGTCGTGAAACTCGCCACATCGCAGATCTCACGAAGAGGGCTCTTTCGCACCCATCCCGACGGAAGGCCTCTCGTCGCCAATGGACAGTTTACGCTTCGTGCACGGCTTGCTCATCTTCAAGGTGCTTGTTGCGGTTTCCCAGGGGCGATAGAATACACCTATGACTGCGAATACGACCAGGCTTTCGGATCGACTGGAGAGACGGATCAAGGACGCCTTGGCGCCTTTGTGCCCGGAGGCGGTGATTCTCTTCGGGTCCTACGCCTGGGGACAGCCGAGGGAAGACAGCGACATCGATCTCTACGTCGTGACGCAGGACGATTTTCTGCCGGCCACCTGGCGAGAGAAACGGGACGTCGTCCGCGCGGTCTCGAACCGAATCCTGGATCTGAGGACTCAATACGCCATCGACCTGCTCGTGCACACCAAGCCCATGCATCGGAGATTCATCGAAACCGACAGTAGTTTCGCCCGCCAGATCATGCAGGAGGGGGTTCGTCTGCTATGAAGCCAGCGAGTCCGCCGAGATGGACCTCGGCAGCATCGAGCAGATTCTCCCCCGCGAGGATTTGACTCCAGTCGTGGCGTTCCATGCCCAGCAGTGTGTGGAGAAGTGCTTCAAAGCAGTCCTTGAAGAGCACGAGCAGAAAGTCCCGAGAGAGCACTCCACCTTGAAATTGTATGGACTGGTCCGCAAGCACATCCTGTTCGAGGTCGACCGGGAGATTCTGACGGACCTGGACGACCTCTATATCGAGTCTCGCTATCCAGACGCACTTGGTTTGCTCCCAAACGGCAGGCCCACGCGCGAGGATGCAGAGCGATTCTATCGTTTTGCTCAGAACCTCTATCAGCAAATCGGGCGAATGCTGGAGGCGGGGCGTTAGACACGCTGGTTGTCAGGCCTTGATCTTCTTCAGCAGCCAGGCCATGTTTTGGCCGAGGAGCTGCATGGTGTGCAGGCCTTCTTCGTCTTGCTCCACGTCGCCTTTTGCCCGGCCGATCCCCATGTTCCAGTAGCAGGAGCCCGGGATGATCATCTGGCTGATGAGAAAGAAGTGGTTGATCGAGTCGAAGGCGTGGACCGAGCCCGCCCGGCGGACCGCGATCACGGCGGCCCCGACCTTTCGCCGGAACATGTCCGCGTTGGCCTTGGCGACGTAGCCCGCTCTGTCGATCAGGGCCTTGGTCTCGGAGGTGATGTCTGCGAAGTAGGTCGGCGAGGCCAGGATGATCCCGTCGGCGGCGACCATCTTGGCGATGCAGTCGTTGACGATGTCGCCCTCGACGGCGCACCGCTGGTTCTTGTTCTTGGAGCACCCGCCGCAGGCGATGCAGCCGGGGACCGACTGGCCCGCGAACTGGACCAACTCCGTTTCGATGCCTTCCTTCTCAAGCTCGGCAAAGACCTGCCGCACCAGGATGGCGGTATTGCCGTCCTTGCGGGCGCTGCCGTTGAATGCGACGACTTTCATGGGGTGTTTCCCTTTCTGTGACTCTGGGTTCGATTCGCACAGGAAGGAATGCTACCGCATCGGGCCGGGGAAGGGAAGAGGCGTGGCACGTTTGGCGAAAGCCGCGTTGCGCTTGTGTAGGGTGCGTACCACGCACCGCTGTCCTATCGGGGCAGGCAGGCCGCCGAATTGAGCGGTGCGTGATACGCACCCTACAAGATCCCATTTCACGCAGTCGAGCCGTCTCGATTGTCATTTGCATAAGTGGTTGAGTTGCAGGAGTTTATGGTCCTCGGATCACCGGCGGCCGCGTCGTTGAGGCTGCGGCCTTCGACCTGTCTTCTCAGGTCCGACCAGCGGGAGCGGCGGTAGTTGCGCGAGAAGGAAAGGGGGCCTCATTGACCGCTTTGACCTTATTGACGCTG
>JBDKUU010000328.1:0-1709 GCA_039679525.1 Phycisphaerales bacterium
GCCCGCCTCTTTGTCCCGCTCCGTCTTCGTCTCTTCCCACCGATCTTGCAGCGACCTCGAAGCCGCTCGCAGGCTTGCGTGCCGCTCAACTAAAGCATCGCGATCCTTCTCCACGTGTTCCTTGTCAATGATCGCCTGGGTCCTCTCGTCAGTCAGCCTGGCGACCAAGACGCGATTGATCCGGTCAGACTCGATAGCAGCGTCCCGCTCGGCTGTCAGTTCCGCGATGTCGGCCCTGAGGCCGGGAATCCACTCTCGCACTCGAAGCGGAATGTCGGTGGCAAGCATGTTCTCCCAGTCAATAGACGCCAGCCGCTTCAATGTCTCGTCTGCGGTTCTCATTTGCCTTTACGCTCCTTTCTGTAGGCGAATCCCTTGGTAAACTTGTCCATTTCGTCCTGCATTTCCTTGGCGAACGCCTGGCCGAAAACCTTGTCGGCGCGTGCCCGCTGCCGGGCCATCTGGCGAAGATGCCAGCGGGCGTACGCCTCACACGCCGCCCACGTTGTATTGCGATTGTAGTAGGAGAACATCGCCCCCGCCGTCCGCTCGATCTGCTTGTCGGTGATCTTCATGTCACTCTCCCTTCTCCAGCACCGCATTCTCGCTCGTCCAGGCGGAGTTTGCCCATTCGCCCATCATCGGGCTTGGGTTCGGGTTTCGTCTTCGTCGCTGCTTGCGTCATGCTTCACCTTTCTTTCTGCGGCATCGCCGCTTTGACTCGCTTCCAGTACGCCTCAGTCGCCCGCTTGCTCATGCCTCTTGGCCCGCCATTCCAGATGCGGGAAAATTGCTCATCTGTCTTGGCCCCGTACCGAGCCCCGTACCACAGGAAAACCTGCGCCGACTTGGCCCTGTCCCACACGTTGGAGTCATAGCCCCAGTTGACCTTGCCGTACTGACAAGCCTCGCGCCACGCCGCCCGCTGGCACTGCATCGGCCCCTTGGATCTTCCATGATCCCCAATCGCTCCGTCGTTTCCCCCAGACTCGACCTGCCGGATCGCGTCCAGAAGGACGCGGTGATCGGCGGGGGTGTCCGGGTATGCCGTCCGGCAGCACGTCGTCAGCAGCCATGCCGCCGCAATGATCGTGATGATCGTGTGCCTCATTGGATGCTCTCCGGATTGGTGGTGGGTGGCGGAGGCGGGTCATCGTCTGGTGTTCGCTGCCCTGGGGTTTCAGTAGCCGGCAGTGGGGCAAGCGCCTTGGCCCGCATCTCCCGCCCGTGGTCTGCCAACGCGGCCTTCGCCGTTTCCGCCGCCTGCGTGTAGTCCCGGTTGTCGAGTTCCTCTGCGGCCAGCAGTTGTCGCGTGGCGATGTCATCGGCGCTCATGTCGGTGGTCTTTCTGGCGCGTCGAATCACCGACTTCTTCGCCATCTCTCCAAACCAGTAGCCCCACGGCCCGGAACTCCCGGCGACGGACTTGGCGGCGATGGCGTCTATTTCCTTGCGGCTCATCACGGACCAGGACGGAGGGCCGATCTTGTTGCGGACGATGGCGTAGGCCCCGATGATGTTCTTGTCGTCCCGGTCGATGTCGATTCGGATTTCGTGGTCGATGCTCGGGCTGGTCCCTCCGGCAATCTTGAAGTGTTCCCCGACGTAGACGCACTCGGCCTGAATCGACGCCACCTTGCCCGTCCGCATCATCAGCCGGACGAATCCCCGGTACATGGGCATCAGGGTACATGCTCGCCCGTAGGGGA
>JBDKUU010000329.1:0-3935 GCA_039679525.1 Phycisphaerales bacterium
ACTCGCCGTATCGCAGCTTCAGATACCCGGGCACGGAGTGCGTCCGACAGATGTAATAGAACGGCATCATCACGACCGCGAGGAACAGGATCGGCAGCGCGCCGCTGATGAAATAGGCGTGCGCGCCCAGCATTCCGTACTGATACGCCATCGCCGACCAGCCCATGGTCTCGAGCGAGCTGAGATTGGCGGAGATGAAGCTCAGGCCGGCGACCCACGCGGTCATCTTGCGGCCGGCCAGGAAGAAATCCTCGCCCGTGCTGGCGCGCTTCTTGAGGTAGAACCCGATGGCCAGCACGACCACGAAGTACAGCACGATGATGACCATGTCGATCGTGGACAAGGTCAGCAGGTGCGACGAGCCGGAGCCCGGCGATTGCGCCATGGCCGGGGACACGAGGACAAGCAGGAGCAGGGCCATCAACACGACAGGCTTCGACAACAACGTCATAGAAAAGTCCTTTCCAGGCGTCACTGAATCCCAGGGCCGCGTCACAACCTTACTGAATCTCGGCAGCAGAGCCGCCGCTCTGATGAGGTCGTCAGGATACCGTGTCCGGCGGGAGGATGCAACTGTTGCGCAGCCCCGGCGAGAGACATTTGTTCGGGGGCAATCCGATGTGCGATTGTCGATGTATGATGGTTGATGTCCGAAGACCTCTGAAATCACAAATCAACCAGCACAAATCGTACTTCCCCGCCCCGTTCAGATCTGGGAACTGAGCAGCTCCATGATCTTCGGGTCGCTCAGCTTCTCCGCGGTGATCAGCTCGACGCCGGTGTCGACCTCCTTGGGCACCGGCTTGCCGTCGAGATGCTGGACGATCGCCTTGACGCCTTCGTAGCCCATCTTATACGGATTCTGGACGATCAGGCTGTCGATGTCGCCTTTCTTGAGGCCTTCGACAACCGTCGGGCAGACGTCACAGCCGATCATCCGGATCTTCCTGGCGCTCGCATCCCGCTGTAAGCTCTGCATCGCGATCAGAGCCCCGGCGCCGCCGACCGCGTTGCATGCGAAGACCGCGTCGACGCCCGCGTTCCTGGTCAGCATGTCCTGGGTCACGTCGCGAGCCTTGTCCACTGTCGCCGGGTTGGGGAACTGCGAATCGACGATCTCGACGCCGGGGAACTCCTTCGCCAGGGTTTCGCGGAACCCCTGAATCCGGGCATCGGTGCACGCGGAGTCGGGCGTCCAGGCGACGACGATGATCCTGCCCGTGCCGGCGAGGATATCGCCCATCCGCCGGGCGGCCAGGACGCCCGCCTTGTAGTTGTCGGTCGCGATATAGGACAGGTACTTGTCGGTCTCGACGCCGGAGTCGACGATCACACAGGGGATGTTCCGCGCCCCCACCTTCTCCACCATCGGGACCAGAGCGTTGTGGCTGCCGGCGGCCAGGACGATGCCGTCGACTTTCTGGGCCATCATGTCCTCGACGATCTGAATCTGCCGCTCGCAGTCGGTCTCGGCTTCGGGGCCGTTCCACAAGATGGTGACGCCCAGGTCCTTCGCGGCCTGCTCCGCGCCATTGCGGACGCCTTGCCAGTACTGGGAAGCGGTCTCTTTGGGGATGACCCCGATCCGGCGGGACGCCTGCGGGGTCGGGCCGCCCTGTCGCAAAACGCCGATTCCGACGAAGACCCCGATGAAGACGACGAACAGGACCACCCACATCACGTTCTTCATGAGTTGCTCTCCTATTGATTCTGCCCGGTCGCGAGCCTCGCCGGGCGTGGACCCCACACCCTATTCGTCGGGCCGCCGCACATAAGATCGAATCACATGGACACCGCCATCTCCGGCTGCTTGACGAGGAAGCGGAAGGTTTCGCCGCGGCCGAGATAGGTGACGCGATCCTCGAGCCCCGCGGTCTTCACCGCCGCTTTGAAATCGTCCAGCGGCGATTTGAAGACGTCGTAGTCGTCATAGTGGATCGGAATGACCCTGCGGGGATTGACGATCCGTATGGCGTGAATGCCCTGGTCGGCGTCCATCGTCAGCATGATTCCCAGGATCCGCGTGCCGCCCAGGTGGATCAGGCCGAGATCGATGGACGGGTATTTCTTCGGGATCTCGTGCAAGCCTTCGAAGACGAGCGTGTCGCCGGAGATGTAGATCCGCAGGACCCTGTCGCTCGGGAGATGGAACTCCAGCAAGCTGCCCATCGTGGGCGGCAACAACCGACTGACGAAGCCCGGCCCGTGCTTTCCCGGCAGAGCGGTGATGTCGAGCCGCACGTTGGCTTTCGTGAGAGTCTTCGTCTGCCACGTGGCAAGGCCGTGCGTCGTGAAACCCTTTTTCGCCAGCTTGTCCGCGGCGTGAGGCGTCGTCACGATGGGAAACGCCTTGTTCAGCCGCTTCTCGGCGATCTGGTCGAAGTGGTCGCCGTGCAGGTGAGACAGGACGACCGCGTCGATCGGCAGGCCGTTGGCCTCCTCGACGGTCAGGGCCGGCTCGGTCCTCCGCCTGGAGGTCAGGCCGTAGCCGAGGTGGGCGTGGTCGCCCCGGTGGAGGAAGTTCGGGTCGGTCAGCAGCGTGAAGCCGGCGAAACGGATGACGACCGTGGCCGTCCCCGAGAAGAAGACCGATCCTTCCTCCTCAAAATCGGATGATGGCTTTGAGACACTCATTTCGTTTGTCCCGGAAGAATTGATAGTACTGCGGCGCCTCCTCGAGTCGGATGTGGTGACTGACCACTTCCGACGGCTTGACCTTGCCGTCGAGGATCAGTTGCAGGAGACGGGGTTGATACTTGTGGACGTGGGTCTGCCCGCCGTGCAGCGTCAGGCCCTTGTTGAAGAAGGCCCCGATGGGGAACTTGTCGACGAAGCCGCCGTAGACGCCGGGCACCGAGACGGTCCCGCCCTTGCGAACCACCTGGAGCGCCCATCGCAGCACCGTGGGCCGGTCCGTCTCCAGGCTCAGGGTCTGCTTCACAGAATCATAGATTCCCATGAGGCTGTTGGCGTGAGCTTCCAGGCCGACCGCGTCGATGCAGGAATCGGGCCCCTGCCCCTCGGTCATGTCCTTGATCGCTTCGATGACGTCCTTCTGCCGATCGTAATTGATCAGGGTAACGTTGTCGGCCGCGGCCCGCTGGAGTCGATAGTCGAGTCGATCGACCACGATGACCCGGCCCGCCCCGAGCACCAGCGCGCTCCGGACCGCGAACTGCCCCACGGAGCCGGCGCCGAAGACCACGACCGTGTCGCCTTCGCGAATGGAGCAATTCTCCGCGGCCATGTAGCCGGTGGGGAAGTTGTCGGTGAGCAGCACGGCGTCGTCGTCGGAGACTTCCGTCGGGATCTTGACGGGGATGACGTCAGCGAACGGAACGCGGAGATACTCCGCCTGGCCGCCGGCGTAACCCCCGAAGAGGTGCGAATAGCCGAAGTAGCCGCCGGGCGAGTACTCGTAGACCTTGGCGGCCATCTCGGCGTTCGGATTGCTGCGGTCGCAAAGGGAATAGAGCTCCTGTTTGCAGAAGCGGCACTCGCCGCAGGAGATATTGAAGGGGACGGCCACGCGGTCGCCGATGCGCCAGCGTTTCACGTCGGGGCCCATCTCCACGACCTCGCCGAACGCCTCGTGGCCCAGGATGTCGCCTTTCTCCATGGTGGGGATGTAGCCGTCATAGAGGTGCAGGTCGGACCCGCAGATGCCGGAGGCTCTGACCTTGACGATCATGTCCGTCGGATCGACGATCTTTGGATCGTCCACGGCGTTCACCGCGACCTGGTGCTTTCCCTCCCAACACAGCGCCTTCATAGCGATCCCCCATTCGTTGTCAACGCCGCCGGGCCTGATGCTCCGGCTTGCGGCCGTCGGCCATTCTCCACGAAGGGGGAGTCTCCAGACAGTCAGAGTCTTGCTCAAAGGGACGCAGGAAATCGCACCTGCCGCGGCCACGCGCAGACCCCCCCTCGGGCGG
>JBDKUU010000330.1:0-6182 GCA_039679525.1 Phycisphaerales bacterium
GGGCATCATCGAGAACATGAGCGGGTTCATCTGCCCGCACTGCGGGACCCGCAGCGACATCTTCGCCGGCCACAGCGGGCGCCAGATGGCCGACGAATTCAAGGTGCCCCTGCTCGGCCGGATTCCCATCGATCCAGCCCTCGGCGCCGCCGCCGACCGGGGCAAGCCGTTCATCGCCTTCGATCCCGAGAGCCCGACCGCCCAGGCGCTCCGGCACGCCTTCGAGCCGCTGCTGGTCCCCGAGGCCCGGGACGCCGAACCGTTGACGCCGCCGGGAACATGATATAATCGGCCGCATGCCCAGACCGAGACAATGCCGACGGGTGGCCGGGATGCCCCAGGTCACCTACTACAAGCCCCGCGGGATTCCGCTTGTGGAGCTCCAGTGCGTCGAGCTGACGGTCGATGAATTCGAAGCGATCCGCCTGGCCGACTGCGAGCGCCTCTACCACGAACAGGCGGCCGAGCGGATGAACGTGTCGCGGCAGACCTTCGGCCGAATCCTCGACGCGGCGCGCGCCAAGGTGGCCGACGCCCTCGTCCATGGCAAGGCCCTTTCGATCGAGGGCGGCCCCGTGGAAATCGCGGCTCAGAGCGTCGCTTCGGAACCGCCCTGTCGGAACGCGGACGCCTCTCCGTCGGGAAAACACCGCTGTTGCAGGAGGGATCGCGAGGAACCCCGGTAGATTCCGCCGATCGTGCGAGTCCGAGAAAACCTGGCTCCCGGCGGCGGAGGACCGCGATTTTCCGGAAGAGGCGGCACGAAACCGCCCCAGCCACAGGCCTCGCCTTGCCGACGATCCTCCAAAGAAAAGTCCCGCCGATGCAGACGAGAGTTGATTCCGAAACCCGAAATCTCCGATAGGAGAGTCTACGACGATGTCGGGGCCTCTCGACAGAATGGGGATTGGGTATTGGTGAGCAACAGGAGCAAGGTCAAGGATGCAAGATCGAAATCATCGCGAAGCGAGACATCACGGAATCAACCTGCGAATTCTAACGTCGCTGGCGATGCTGGGACTGCTGTCCGTCCCGGCGGCCGCACAGATCGACGTCAATGAGACCGGTTTGCACGATGGGGCCGACGTCTACGGTCTCCAGATCCGGTCGGCGCCCGATCCCAACGTGAACGCGCGAGCCGTCACTCTCTCCGCCTGGGGCTATCCCACGGCGGGAACCTACCCCGACGTTTCGTTCTTTGCTTACGGCATCAGCTCCGACGTCAATCTTGTCAACACCGGCCCGATCAACGTCCAAGCCACGGGCGGGGCCGTCGGCGGCGACGAATACGTTCTCGCATGCTTCGAAGCCTATGGCATCCACGGCGCCGGCTGGGTGGACAACACGGGATCCATCACGGTCTTCGCCACGGGCGGTCTGGCCGGCTCCGACCGTATGGCCGACGCCTACGCGATGGCCTATGGACTCTATTTCCGCGATGGCGGCGTGATCAACGCGGGGGACATCACGGTCTCCGCCGAGGCGGGTACGGCCGGCGCCGACGGCAACGGCGTCTCTTTCGATTTCACCGAAACGTACGCATATGCCTACGCCTACGGGATTCTCTCGGGTTCGGACGGCGTGGACAATACGGGGAACCTGACGGTCACCGCCGCGGGGGGAGCAGCCACGACCGACGGCAACTCGATCGAATACACCGGGGCCGACGCCTCCAGTCGCGTATACGCGATTCGCTCCGCCGACGACGTGAACAATACGGGAGATCTTGGGGCCGCCGCCTGGGGCGGAACATCAGACGCCGTCAACACCGACAGCATGGCGGTCGCCTCCTCCAGGGCGCAGGCTTACGGCGCATTCTCCTCTTGGGGCGACATAGTCAACGCGGGACACATCGCGGTCGTTGCGGTCGGGGGAGAGGCCCAAGCCGACGGCAACAGCAACGACAGATCGATCGCTCGAGCCGATGCGTACGGTTATGGACTCTCCGCTTCCGGAGGCGATGTCGACAACACAGGGGACATCTCCGTCACCATCGTGGGAGGAGCCGCCAGCGTCGCTGGCAACGATGAGTATGCTCTTGCCGTCGCTTCCACCAGAGCCTACGGAATCGCCGCCGAGGGCAGCGTGGAGAACGCGGGAACCGTTACGGCTGTCGGCGGCGCTGGAGTGGCCGAGAGCGAGTCGATAGCGGACGCCAGCGCCCTTACCTACGGCATCTCCGCCGTGGGCGACGTGATCAACAGCGGCCGGATCACGGCCTTGGCCCTGGGCGGAACCGTCGACTCCAACGACGAGGCGAATGCCTCCGCCACCGCTTACGGCATCTACTCCGAGGGCCGGGTGACCAACACCGGTGCGATCCT
Organism: Phycisphaerales bacterium; assembly: GCA_039679525.1. Lineage (GTDB taxonomy): Bacteria > Planctomycetota > Phycisphaerae > Sedimentisphaerales > Anaerobacaceae > PLanc-01. Next base: position 2,325 of record JBDKUU010000330.1, read on the forward strand.
GGTCGCCGCCGTGGGCAGGACCGACGCCAATGACGGCGTGTCCGCTCCCGCCGAGGCCTACGGCATCTACGCCGAGGGCGACGTGATCAACAGCGGCGAGATCTCCGTCATCGCTACGCACGGAGTCGACGCCAACACCGCCTACGGCATCTACATGAACGCCGACGGCAATCTCACCAACACCGGCAGCATTCTGACCAACACCGACACGGCTTATGAACTCTACGTCGCCTCCGGCACGACGACGCTCGTCGACACCTACCGATTGACGGTCGGCGGCGACGACCCCTGCCGGGCGTACATCTTCGTCGCCGACGGGGCGACCCTGGCCTTGAACGACGCGACGCTGGTTGTCACTTCCATCGAGGAACAGCCTGCCTGGAACACGCCGTACCGGATCTTCGCTATCGACAGCAACGGCGTCGTGGCCGGCGGCTTCGGCAGCGTCCAAAACCTCAACCCCGACGTAAGGCCTGTCTACGACACCCACGGCACCGCCAATGCGGTCGACGACACCGTCGCCTTGAGCTACGGCCCCGACGGCTCCGAGAGCCTGGAATCGGTGGGCGTGGAGAAGCAGGTCGTCTCCCAGGCCGTCAGCGTCGTCAATCATCAGATGACTTCTCTGCTGCTCCAGAATGTGCTGTCCCTGGGCTCCTCGCCCCTGCTGGCCGACGCCGGCCCCACCGAGGAGAGCATGGTCCTGGGCCAATCCGCCTCCGACAAGACCGCGGGCGTGTTCGTCGAACCTTACTACTCGCGAATCGAGAAAGACGCCAACCCGATCGGCTACGATGCCGACATGTGGGGATTCTCCGCGGGCTACGAACAGTTCGTGAACGACTCCCTGCTGGGCCTGCATTTCGGCTACGGCAAAGCCGACATCGACTATACCGGCGACGGCTATCGCGCCAACAGCGAGGACCAGGACGTCCTGACCGCCGGAGTGAACGGGTTGACCCGATGGGACCCGTGGCTCCTGCGCTACGGCCTGACCGGCTTCTACGGCTTCCATGACTACCAGGGCCTGACGGGCCTGTCCCTCGACGAGCGGGAGACCGCGTCCTATCATAGCTACGGCGCGTCGATGGCCCTCACGGGCGGACGCATCTTCCGCATGGGCCCGCACGTGCTGCTGCCGGAGGCGGGTCTGGAGTGGCTCTGGGCCCATCGCGAGCAGTATGCCACCCAGGCCGAGGATCCCGACTGGGACACCGCGCACTCCTCGACCAACGACCACGACCTCCAGGCCCGTGCGACCGTCCGCTGGCTGGGCAACTTCACGCGCGGAAAGACCCGTGTCTCCCCCTCGGCCGCAGTAGGAATTCGTCACCTCCTGACAGACGCCGAGACCGGGGTCTGGCAGTCGGTGAACGACGCCGCGCCCGTCCTTGTCAAATCCCAAAGCGACAGGACCGCCATGACCCTGACAGGCTCCCTGACGCTGGCTCGATCCAGGCACGCCCTGTCGCTGGCCTACGACGGCGAGTACTCGCCCGACGCCCAGCGTCACAACGTCTGGCTGCGATGTAGCTGGCTGTTCTAGGGACAACCGTCGCATAATCACATCCGGGCGATCCTCGCTCGGGAATCAAACAACATCCGCCGTTTCCATCAGGGGGCCGGCGGATGTTTTTTTGTTGACAAAAATTCATCATAAATTATCATAACGCTCAGGTATGGTGCTTTGATCGATGGAGCCGGAGAAAACCCCTGATCTCCTCCAGCAAGCCCCTCGTGGTTTTGATTTCTCTCGGAAAGGGTAGATGCGATGCGGTTCTATGTAAATCCCGTACGTTCTCTCGGAATTCTCAGACGACAGCCCGTCTGGACAGCGATGCTGGTGTCCGCTTTGTTGGCCGGCGCGGCGTTGGGACAAACCTATGAAAATCTGCACGACTCCGACACGGTGTACGGCCTCGACAGATCCGCGTTTTCGACGCCTTGGACCAACAGCGATGTCCTCACCCTGCTGGGCTTTGGCGAAACTGATTCCGAGCTCTACCCGGACGTCTCCTTCACCGCCTACGGCATCTTCACCGGCGCGAGTCTGACCAACCAGGCGGCGATCGACGTCAACGGCGTCGGAGGCAACGCCTACGGCAGCGAGAGCGACGCAGACGCCAACGTCGACGCCCACGGCATCTTCAGCGAGGCGGAGCGGAACGTCGAGGTGACCAACAGCGGCAACATTTCCGTGGCCGGCTGGGGCGGCTACGCAGAGAGCGCCTCCGGTTCGGCTCGCGCGTACGCCGATGTCTCCGGCATCTCCGCCAATCTCACCCTGACCAACAGCGGCACGATCCTCGCTTCCGCCACCGGCGGCGCCGCGACCGCCACCGGGGCGATGGGCATAACCAACGTCTACGGCAGGGCATACGGCCTCAACGCCGACGCCGACGTGATCAACACGGGCGACGTATCCGTCTTCGCGGCGGGCGGAACCGGCACCGTGACCACCGCCGAGTCCTACTACGCCAGCGCCCAGGCGCAGGGCCAGGGCTTCGGCATCAGCGCGCACGACGGCGTGGACAATACAGGGACCATCGCCGTGCGGGCCGTCGGCGGGACCGCCGAAAGCGCCTACAGCTATGCGTACGCCGATGCGATCGCCTACGGCATCTTCAACTCCTATGGAACCGTGCACAACGCCGGAGACATCACCGTGGAAGCCACCGGCGGCGTCATGAATTCTGAGAGCGGCTCGGCCACCGCCGGCGCCTTCGGCATCCAGACTTACGGGAACGTCGACAACAGCGGCGACATCACCGTCACGGCGGAGACCCAAGGCGACGAATTCGCGGGAGCCTACGGCATCTATATGGCTGGAGGCGAAGGCGACAGCAACCTGACCAACACCGGCACGATCCGGGCCTTCGGCGACACCGCCTACGAACTGTACATCGCCGCCGGCACCACGCGAATCGTCGACACCTACAATGTCACCCTCGACGGCGAGCCGAACCAGCCCTCGATCTATGTCGCCAACGGCGCGACGCTGAATCTGAACAACGCCCTCTTGACCGTCACCGACGTGCAGGGCGACGTCGCCGGGGCCACCCAGTGGGACACGCCCTACCGTCTGTTCTCCGTCGCGGGCGAAGGCGCGGTGAGCGGCAACTTCGGCGATGTCGAGCCGGTCAATCCCGACGTCACAGCCATCTACTACACGAACAGCACCCCGAACGCCGCGGATGACAGTGTGGCCCTGAGCTATGCCCCCCAGGCCTCCGAAGCCCTCGCCTCCTCGTCCGTGGAAGAGCGGGTGATCGCCATGGGACCCTATGCCCTCAATCAGCACATGACCATGGACCTGATGTACGAGACTCTCGCTCTGGAGGAGCTGGACGAAGGAACCGATGATTCCACCGGCGACACGGCCCAGAGCCTGTCGGCCTGCCAGCGGTCCGGCGGCGCGTTCTTCCAGCCGAACTATTCGTTCATCGAGAAGGACAACGATCCCCTGGGCTATGAAGCCGGCATGTCCGGGGTCTCCGGCGGATACAGCCAGTGCGTCAACGACAGCCTTTTGGGCCTGCACGTCGGCTACGGCAAGGCCAACATCAACTACACCGGCGCCGGCTACAGCTCCAATACCGAAGACCAGGAGGTCGTCACCACCGGCTTTAGCGGCATGACCCGCTTTCGGCCCTGGATCTTCCGCTACGGCTTCACCGGCTTTCGCGGCTGGCACGACTATCACGGCCTGACCGGCCTGGGCCTGACCGAGACCGAAACCGCCGAGTTCGATAGCTACGGCGGCACGGGCCTGTTGATGGTCGGACGCACCTTCAAGCACAATCGACACGTCTTTCTGCCGGAGATCGGGGCCAACTGGCTCTGGGTCCACCGGGAAAG
>JBDKUU010000331.1:0-24792 GCA_039679525.1 Phycisphaerales bacterium
GGGCGGAATGATCTCCCCCCTGCACCGTACGAGATGGCGAGCGTACAGGGGTACGGGAGGTCTGTCAGGAATGGCCCCGCGGGCGCCCCGGCATGCGGAAAAACCTAGCCTTCCGACGGACGCTCCTCACGTATCAGAGAAACGGCCAAGAGAGTTCAGGGCAAAGAACGAAGTCGGTTTCGATGGGAGGCAGACCAGAACACGGACGGCAGTCCTATATATAGGAATATGAAGGACACCGCCCCGACATATAGGGGGAGGAATTCTATGTATGAGCGACCGGGCAACGGGATCTCTTGGATAAGGCGGCAATGCAAGCCCAGATCCGGGAATTTGTTTTTTGGCTGTGATCCGAACAAGGGTTCTCTTTTTGCGGCAGGTTCATATAATGAATGTTACTATGAAACGTCCATTTGAGAATCTGACGGATGCGGAACTGTTGCAGCAATACATCGAAGGTGATGAAGCTGCCTTCCGAGAAATCGTCAATCGATATAAGAACAGCCTGTACGCGTTCCTCAAGCAGTTCCTGAATCAGCCGGACCTTGTGGACGACGTGTTTCAGGAGACCTTTCTGCAGCTTTTCACCAGCCGGGAGAGCTTCGACCCGACCCGGCCGCTTCGGCCGTGGCTGTTCACGATCGCCGCGAACAAGGCCAAGGACGCTCTCCGCAAGTCGCAGCGAAGCAGCGCCGTGCCCATCGGGACGATCTCGGAATCCGAGGACATGTCCTTCGACGAGATGCTCAATGCTCTAAGTTCCGACACGGCCGTGCCTTACGATGAGGTCGAACGGAATGAAACGGCTACGCGGGTTAGCGAGGTCATAGCAAATATGCCGGAGAACCTCCGCGAGATCCTCGTCCTGGCCTACTTCAACCGATTTTCATACAAACAAATGGCCGACATCCTCGGTATACCTATCGGGACCGTGAAAAGCAGGTTACATACTGCTGTGGCACGCTTTGCCAAAGACTGGAAGGCCGCAGTTGGGAGTAAAGAGGTCAAATGACGACGCTAAGTGACCGTCAAAAGCAACTGTTGTTTGATTACTCTCTGGGATTGACATCTGAGCGCGACAACGACGAAGCCGAGGCCCTGATCGCCGCGAATGAAGAGGCGGTCGAGCTGTACCAATCGATTCAACACACCCTCGCCCCCCTGGACACCGTCGAGGTGGAGCCGTGTCCCGATGAGCTGACAGAGCGACTTTTTGAGCGTGTGCACGAATCGACGTCGCCCGACGGTCACCCGTCCCTCGACCGGCTCCTCGACGCAGAGCGGTTAAAGGGTCGCGCCATCCGCATCCCCCTGTGGCGGAATTGGACCGAGGTCCTTGCCGCCGCCGCTGCGGTCATTCTCATCATCAGCATTCTCATCCCGGCCGTCGGCCGCATGAGAAGTCACTATTGGCAGAGCGAGTGCGGGGCCCAATTGGCCGGGATCTACGGCGGCCTCCGCAGCTATATGTCCGATCACGATGGCTTCATGCCGGCCATGACGATGACGCCCGGCTCGCCGTGGTGGCGCGTCGGCTACCAGGGCCAGGAGAACCATTCCAATACGCGACAGATCTGGCTGCTCCCCAAACTGGGGTACGTCGATCCCAGCCGGTTCCTCTGTCCCGGACGACCCGACGGCCGCCAGCTCTCGTTCGACGGTTTCAAGGTCCAGAACTTCACGGACTTCCCGAGCCGCACGTACATCCACTTCAGCATTCGAATCCCCTGCCCGACCTCGAACGACCGTGACTTGGCGCAAAAGAGCGTCTTGCTTGCGGATCGCAATCCGCTCTCGGAAGAACTTCCGTCGGATACCTCCGCCCTGTGCCGCCTGCAACTGTGTGAAAAGATGATGACGGCCAACAGCCGCAATCACAGCGGCCGCGGGCAGAACGCCCTGCTGTCAGACGGCTCGGTCGAGTTCACCAAGGCCCGACGCACCAGCGTCTCCGACGACGACATCTACATCCTCCGCGGCATGTCTTGCGGCTCGGAGATCCGCGGCTGCGAGCTTCCGACCAGCGACATGGACATCTTCCTGGCGCCCTAACGGACGTTTCGCAGACAGATCTGGGCATTGCGTTTGAGCGCGTCGAGTCCCGCTCTCGCGATCGGCGAGTCGCCGAATCTCGCTTCGAATTCCTCAGGGTTCAGCTCGATCAACTCCCGCAGGTTCACACACGCTCGTTCCTCGCGACGAATGAACTGGCGATTCGCGCACGCCGGCGCACGCTGCTGATGGGGACAGGCCAGGAGACATTCGTCGCAGCCGAAGAGCCAGTTGCCGATCTTGGCCGAGGGCTGGTGCTGCGTCAGACAACTGATGCACTCGCGGGCATCGAGAAGACCGTCGCTCCGCAGGGCGCCGTTTGGACATGCCCTCAAGCATAGGTCGCAGTCACCGCAATTGCCGCGGCTCGGTTCGTCCGGGGCGAATTCCGCGGTCGTCAGCAGTTCGCCGAGCAGGATCTGCGGACCCAATTGCGGGTGGATGAGCAGGTGGTTCTTCCCGATGAACCCCAGGCCCGCGCGGACCACCAGGGCTTTCTCCGCCAGCGGCGCAGAATCGACGCAGAGCTTGAAGCGGTGCGATCCGCCGATCAGCTCTTGCATGGAACTCGCCAACTGCCGCAAGAGCCCTTTGATGAAGCTGTGATAATCCTCGTACTGCGCGAACTGGGCTATCCGGCCTGCTGAAGTGGTGGGCGGAGCCCACCCTACCGCTATCGCGTCGACTTGCGACTTGTAGCTCAGCGCTACGACAATCACCGACCGTACGCCGTCGAGCAGCTTGATTGGATCGATCCGCTTTTCCAGGTTGCGATGCATGTACTGAAGAGGACCGGCGCAGCCTGACTCCAGCCACGTGTGGAAATGCTCCACGTGCTCGCGCCCGACGGGCGAGGCGTCCGTGATGCCCACGGCGTCGAAGCCGAGTTCCAGGGCCTTTTGCTTTACGTCCTGTTCGATGCTCATGCAAGCGATTATACTGTGCGTCGCGCTCTCTGCGCCATGGACTCTTCGCGGTTTGGGCTTTTTCGGAGGTTGCTCGCGATGCGCATCGACAGAATCTTTCGCACGCTCCTACTGGTCATCGGTTCTTCCGTTGCCGCTTCGGCCGGCCAGGTCGCCGCGTGGGACTTTTCCCAGGGCGCCCAAGGCTGGCAGGGCAACTCCTACGTCAAGGATTTCGCCGCATCCTCCGAGAGCTTGGCGTTCACCTCGACAGGCATCGACCCGTGGATCGAAGGCCCCGCGATCGACCTGCCCGGCAGCGGAATGACGCGGGTCCACATACGAATGAAATCGAACGCTGATTCAGGTGGCGAACTGTTCTACGGCCGCGGCTTCGAGGCCGGCCGCTCCGTCCGCTTCTCCATCCAGAACGACAATCGATGGCACGAGTACGCTCTCGTGATCACGGAACCGCTCGGGCCTCAGACCCGCTTCCCGCTCGACCCCGCAACCACCGAGGGCCGCATCGTCGTCGCCTCGATCCGCGTGGAGACGCTCGCCTCGTTCGAGCCGCCCCAGTTCAAGAAACCACAGAGGGCCCTCAAAGGGACAAGCGAGTTCGCACCTGTAAGCTCGGGTGAACTGCGTCTCGATTACAGCAAGGGAGGATCAGGTAGTTTTGCTGTCGAGGTCGGCGGCGAGGAAATGGCCTGCGGCTATCAAGCGGATCAAATCGGCCTCATGATCGATGATCGTGTCGCATGGCTCGAATTGGAGAAGGCGACGGTCTCGTGCAGCGCCGAGCCCGACGGCGGTTTCGTCATCACGGCGGTCTTGAAAGACGATCGCGCCGGACAATGGAAGGTCACGCGTCGCTTCACGGCGGGCCCGTATCCCGGTTCACTTGTGACCGAGACGACGTTCGTTGTCGACCGGGACTGCGAGGTCCTTTATCTCCCCTGGCTGACCCTCTTCCCCGGGTTGGGCACGTTCGGCGAGCACAAGACTCAAGGTCTCTTCGCGGGCCTGGAGTATCTCGATGACGAGCCCAGCAGCAGCGAGGCGGACATCACGACCCGCGAACACGTCCGCCGCGTGCCCGACCCGATCAAGATCACGTTCCCCTTGATGGCGGTCGTCCACGGCGGCCGCTACCTCGGCCTGATCTGGGAGCCGTCAGAACTCGTCGCGCCGACCTTCGATTCGCCCGATCGAATCTATAACTCCGGCGCGCATGTGATGGCGCTCACCGCGCCCGCCGTCGGGGACAAGCGATTCGAGAACGCCGCCCTGGCGCACACGCCGTTCACGACCACAGCCAATCAGCCAATGACCATGCGGGCCATGATCATCGGGGGCCGAGGCGACTCCGTCGTGCCCGCGGTCCAGAAATATGTCGAGGTCAAGGGACTTCCGACCCTCCCCCAATCCTCGGGCGGATTCGACGCCGCGGTGACGCTGCTCTCGCACGGCTGGATCGATTCCGCTATCAACGAACGTGGCCTCTTCCGCCACGCCGTGTGGGGCGAGAGCTTCAAGGCAGGCCCCGCGGGCGACGCGATCATGTACATGGACTGGCTGGCGAATCACACGACCGACTCGGAACTCGCGGAGCGGCTGATCGAGGCGCGAGACCTGGCGGTCACGAAGATGCCACAGGGCCAGCCGTACATGAGCACCGTGTCGCACACCGGCACTCCGACTGCGCCGTTCGTCTTCGGTGGCGTCTATCCGTACGTCGAGAGGCGCAGGGCCGACGCGGAAAGTCTCCTGGCGAACTTCGACGAACAGGGGATCAAGCTCTACCGCCCGCGTGACGTCGACTACGGCAAGACCCATTTCGCACAGCACGCCAACGGGCATGCCGCCCCCGATCTGGCGAACATCCTCGAAGCCGCGACCCTCTCCGGAGATCAGAACCTCATTAGGCAGGGATTGGCTTTGCTGGACAAGCAGACGGCCCTCTACGCGAACTCCGTGCCGCGAGGGGCCCAGGTCTGGGAGGTCCCGCTTCACACGCCCGACATTCTCGCCGCGGCGCATCTGGTAAAGGCGTACACGCTGGGCTACATGATCTCGCGTAAGCCCGCGTACCTTGAGCAGGCTCGCTACTGGGCCTGGACCGGCGTGCCCTTCGTCTATCTCGCGAACCCGACCGAGGGCCAAGTGGGCCCCTACGCAACCATCGCCGTGCTCGGCGCGACGAATTGGAAGGCCCCGGTGTGGTTTGGCCAGCCCGTCCAATGGTGCGGGCTGGTCTACGGCTCGGCTCTGCACCTGTTGAGCCAGTACGACACGGAGGGCCCCTGGGCGACCATCGCCAAAGGCATCACGGCCGCGGGTCTGCAAATGACCTGGCCGACGAGCGACGCCAAGCGTCAAGGCCTCTTGCCCGACTACTATCTCCTGCGGCCGCAGGTCAGCGAAGGCCCGGCGATCAATCCCGGCACAATCCAGGCCCATCTCCCCGAACTCTTCGACAACGGCTCCCTGTACGAGGTCCGGAGACTGGAGAAGACCGGCTGGTTCGTTCACGCGCCGTGCGCGATCCGCAATCTAAAGGAAACAGACGACTCCGTGACATTCGCCGTCGACGGATGGGACAGCAAGACGTGCTACATCCTGCTCGCAGGCGTCCAGAAAGCTCCGACGGTGACCATCAGTCCGCAAGGAACGAACGCCGCGGACTTCAATGCCGGACAAAAGCTCGCGGTCATCACAATCACAGGCCCCGCACAGATCGAGGTGCGGCCATGATCTTGTAGGGTGGGGCTTGCCCCACCAAAGACGGGCCTCATAGCCCTTCTTCGTCATAGCCGTAGGTCGTGATGGTCGGATTGTCCATGCCATTCAGGATATGGATATACCGGATATCCCTGGCCTTGAGTTCCGCGAGGATCGTGGGCGACAGGCCGGGCTCGAGCTGCGGCTCGAACAGGAAATGCTCCGCGAAGTTGTGGTGTTCCGGCCGGTACGTCTGCGAGTACTCGCCGTGCAGCACGATCGGCTCGCTCGTGTAGCCGGTGATCTTCGTCTCGACCCAGCGGGCCAGCGGCGCGGTGTAGCCTGCCGTCGGACCTTTCGGGTACGGCGGCCAATAGAAGCTCACGTCAACTGCCACGCCGTTGGGCTCCTCGAAATGACGCTTCTGCGGCAGATCGTCTGACGAGGGCTCGAACGCGGGACACAGTCGCACCTGGTCCCGCGTCGCCATCGTCGGCCCCTCCCAATTCCATTGCACGACCGGCCGCTCGTACTCGACCTCCAGCACGAGATAGCGGAAATCCTCCAGCGTCACGATCGCGCTCTCGCTCGGCGCAACCGCCCCGGGGATATTCTCGGTGCGCAAGTGGTATGTGCGAGGATTGGCGACATTGCCGATCTTCCATGAATCCACGGTGGCCCCATTCGTCGCGATGACATCGGAGTTGGAGATCGGCTCATCCGGATTGGGAGATCGTCCGCCGCTCGGAGGCGTGTAGCTGTGCGAAGCCTGCGGCCATTGCGAGAGCGGGCCGCTCAGCGAGCCTTGGACGCCGTCGACCACATACTCCACAGACGCGGACTCGTAGAGACTGGCGATGAGGTTCTCCGGAGTCAGCCAGAGGTTGCGGGTCTGAAGCTGCCAGCGCGATTTGAGGCGATGATTGGCGAAGACATCGCCGTACTCGCCCTGGAGGACGACGTACGACGCGGGCTCCTTCAACAGGAACGGCGTGATCGACGGCGTCTCGTCCGCCTGCGGAATCTCGCGAACCTGTTTGACGATCAGCTTGCCGTCGGGCGTCAGCTTCTTGAACTCCGTCTCCAGGACGAACTCCTCCCGGCCGGTGGTCACGCCGAACTCTTCGCCCACCTTCACGAGCAATTCGCCCAGCGCGTAGTAGTCGTCTTCCCAGGTCATCACGGTGGCTCCGAGCTGGACCATGTTCGACTGGCGGACTCGCTGCGCGTACTGGCCGAACGAGTACATCGTCACGAGCACTTCTTCGGGGATGCTGCCGTCTTCGGGATTCGTCACGGAGACGGCGCCGGCCTGCGTGGTCAGCGTGATGTCCCAGCTCCATTTCGAATTCCGGCGGATCACGGCCACGCCGTTGGCCAGCTCGCCCTCGTCGGGAAACGAATGGTGAACCAGCATCGCCATGCCGACCTTCGATTCGTCGATGCCCTGGCGGAGCCGTTCGAGATACGCGTTCTCATTGTAGAAGCTCGCGAAGACCTTGCGGATCGCGTTGAAAACGCCGCGTTCTCTCGGGCGACTGGGATCGCAATGACACGACCCGTCCTCATCGCCGTCGAGCTCGTCGATCAGGCAGCCGCTGTGGCTCTCGTATAGGCCGGCCCCGGTGAAGTCCAAGCCGTCCTCGACGTTGGTCGAGCTGCGAAACCGCAGCTTGCGCGACGGATCGAAGCCGTACTGCGGCTCCTGCAGGATGGCAAGCACCGCCTGCTTCTGGGGATCCGTGAAACCAACCGAGTTGTCGTTCTCGATCAGATCGCGAATGTCGTGCAGCGTGTTCGCCAGGCTCGCCATGTCGGCGGGCGGATATGCGAACGGCGAAAGACGGCCCGCGATGGTCTCGCGAAGCGTGCGGCCGTCGGCGAGCTTCTGCGAAAGGAAATCGGTCCACAGATCGAACGAGAACGCCGCCGCGACCGGCGAATTCTCCGGGATCGCCCTGCGAAGCATGCCGAAGTTCGCGGCCTTGCCGCCCACGTAGCGAATGTCGGCGGGCATCAAGGCGTCGGCGTTCATGGCGTAGTCGCCCAGAGGCGTCGCCGGCGAAATCGTCAGGGGCTTCGGCTTCTTCAAAGCCAGGATCTCCTGCACGGTCGTGTCGTCGAGGACGCCGTCGGTATCGGTCAGCCGGACGGTTGTCCAGCCATAGGCGTCATAGGCTCGCAGGCAGACTCGGTGACCGATGAGCGACTGGACGCGATGAACGTCCTCCGGAACAACCACATGGAGAAACGGGACGCCGGTGGTCTTGGCCAGGATCGCCACGTGCGAATTCGGCGTCGACGCCGACAACGTGACGATGCCCGCCAGGTACGGCGTCTCCGCGGGCACGCCGTCGGTGAGGAGAATATCGCCGGGACCGAGTTGTCCGGCGACGTAGGCGTCGCGAATGGCCCCGCCCGCGACGTACTTCAGCGTGCCGAGGGCCCAGCCGTTGGAGTAGATCGTGTTGCCGCTCGCCCAGCGGTCCGACGAGCTGATGAGAATGCCTTTCGATTCGAGCCAGGCCACGTCGGACAGGGCCTCGGCCCGCTGTTCGAAGGTCGGGAAGTAGAACGCCGTGTAGGGCGTCTCCGTCGCAACGGCCCGCTCGACCACGTCGAAGATCGCGGCGACCTCCTCGCGGGTGAAAGGGTCGATTCCGACGAGTTGAATTCCGTATTCGGCCGGCTGCGTCGCGGCCCACCAGACCGACGGGCAAATCACCGCTCCGAGCACGGCCTTTCGCCCTTCGCGATACAGCGTGGCGCGATCGAACTGCTCGGATGTCATTCCCGCGAAGATGTCGAGATTGGCGACGGCGCCCTGGTAGTGGAACGGATAGGCGTGGCCATCCTGGAAGTGGACCTTCTGCGAACCGTCCGCCTGCGGCACGACGATGAACTTGACCCACGAGGCCTCGTTCTGGGCGGTCCCGTGCACGAGGAACGAATCCTCCGGCAGCCGCAGGTAATCGCGCCAGAGGACGTTCGGGTCTTCGACCGGCGGAACGCCCGGATCGCCTTTGCCTTGCGACCAGCCGGGCACACCGGGCCCGACGGCCATCGCCGCTACAATCAATACAATCGCTTTTCTCAATGAACTCATGCGCTCGCACCCACTTGCCACCGAAGCCCTTGCCATGCGAAGAACCGTCGTATCTCTTATTACCGCGGCACCGGGGCGCAGGGTCCGCCCCTTCTGATGTTAAGTGCCGTACCGATCCAAGAACGTAACGGTTCTTCTCCCCTATTTTCGGCATCCGCCTCATTTCCCTGAATCGGGAAATGCCGCAGCCCGCCGTCTGTCCATGGCTGCGTGCTGTACAAACGAAGCCAAAACGGTACAATGACGGTTGGTAGGCAGGCTCCGGCCGTTTGACATCCGCGCCGAAGTCCGGGCATTCTCCTGTGATTGAAAGGCATTTATGAGTCATCTTGCATCGACGACCGATATCTACAAGCTCCTGGGCATCCCGCGGGAGGGCCTCACGGAACTGGAGGCCCAGAACCGCCTGCAACAGCACGGACCCAACGAGCTGCAAAGCGTCGCCCGATTCAAGCTGCTGGCGATGATTCTCTCGCAGTTTTCGAACATGTTCCTGATCCTGCTGCTGTTCGCCAGCCTCGTGTCGTGGCTGACCGGCGCCGGCTCCGACGCCTTGATCATCGCGTCGATCGTCCTGGCCAACGCCACCATCAGCTTCATCCAGGAGTACAAGGCCGAGCAGTCGCTGAAGTCCCTGCAAAACATGATGGCGGACCTCACGCACGTGGTGCGCGACGGCGCGATCAAGCGAATCCCCGCCAAGCTCGTCGTGCCGGGCGACGTCGTCCAGGTCGAGACGGGCGACCGCATCCCGGCCGACGGCGTCATCCTCGAATGCATCAACGGCATGATCAACGAGTCCTCGCTGACGGGCGAGTCGGTCCCGGTGATGAAGAAGGCCGCGGCTTCGGCCTCCACCATCGGGGACGACGAGAAGGCCTTCGCGGGCACCACGCTCAGCTACGGCCGCCTGACCATGCTCGTGTCCCAGACCGGCATGGGCACGCGGATCGGCAGCATCGCCAAGGTGACCACCGACATCGGGGCCGAAAAGAGTCCGCTCCAGGTCGAGCTCGACGCCATCGGCCGGCGAATCGCGCGGGTCGCGGCCGGCATCTGCCTGGTCGTTTTCCTCATCATGGCCATTCGCTACGATCTGTCCCTCACGTCGATCAAGGACGCGTTCCTGTTCGCGATCGCCCTGGCGGTGGCCATCGTGCCCGAGGGCCTGCCGGCGACCGTGACCATCGGCCTGGCGTTCGGCATGAGAAAGATGGCTCGCGAGAACGCGATCATCCGCAAGCTCTCGGCCGTCGAGACGCTCGGCTGCACGACAGTCATCTGCACAGACAAGACCGGCACCCTCACCAAGAACGAGATGACCGTCCGCGCGGTTCACGTGGGCGGCGAGTGCCTCGGAGTCTCCGGCGCCGGCTACGATCCCCAAGGCGATTACACGACCGACGCGGGCAAGGTCATCGAATCGCCGGGCGAGCCGCTGTCGCACCTGCTGAGGCTGGCGGCTCTGTGCAACAACGCCCACTGCACGGCTCACACCGCGGTCGGCGACCCGACCGAGATCGCCCTGCTCGTGGCGGCCATGAAGGCCGACATCGATCCGGCTTCGCTCCGCACGCAATTCCCCCGGCTCGACGAGATTCCCTTCGACTCGGACCGGCGCATGATGACCACCGTTCACGAGCGCGTGGACAAGGGCGAGTTCTTCTCCGCCACCAAGGGCGCGCCCGACCGAATCATGGAGCATTGCACGCGATTTTTCGACGGGCACAGCGTCCAGACGATCGACAAGGCGACCCTGAAGAACCTGCTGGCCGTGCGGTCCCGCATGGCGACCGGCGCGATGCGCGTACTCGGATTCGCGTACAAAGAGCTCAGATCGTCCGACCCCGAGCGACGCGGCAATCTCGAAGAGGATATGATCTTCATGGGCTTCATCGGCATGGCCGACCCGCCCCGACAGGACGTCGAAGACGCGATCCGCCTGTGCAAAGAAGCCGGCATCCGAGTCATCATGACCACGGGCGATCAGAAGGAGACCGCGCTGGCCGTCGCCAGAGAAACGGGCATCATCGCCGACGGCGAGAACGGCGTGGTCCTCGGCCAGGACCTGCGAGCCATGGACGACGCCCGGCTCGACCGCACGCTCGAACGCGTGAACGTCTTCGCGCAGATTTCGCCGGAAGACAAGATGCGGCTGGTCGAGAGCCTCAAGCGCCAAGGCGAGATCGTCGCCATGACCGGCGACGGCGTCAACGACGCGCCGGCTCTCAAGCGCGCCGACATCGGCGTCGCCATGGGCAGGAGCGGCACCGACATCGCGAAGGACGCATCGAAGATGGTCATCACGGACGACTCGTTCTCCTCGATCGTCACGGCGGTCATGGAGGGCCGGGCCATCTACGACAACATCAAGAAGTTCATCCTCTACGCCTTCTCCGGCATCACGGCGGAATTCTTCGTCGTGTGTTTCTCTCTGTTGCCGGGCGCGGGACAACTGCTCACGGCGGTCCAGATTCTCTGGATCGACCTGGGCACGGAAGTGCTGCCGGCCCTGTCGTTGAGCATGGATGCCCCGGCGCCCGACATCATGGTGCGAAAGCCCCGCAAGCGTCAGGATCACCTGATCGACAAGGAACTGCTGCTGCACGTCGGCTTCAACAGCGTGGTGATCGCGATCGGCGCGGTGGCGCTGTACTTCTGCTATCTGCACAGCGGCTCGCCCGAGAAGGCGGGAACGCTGCCCTTCGTGTCGATCGTCATCTTCCAGATGTTCAACATCTTCAATTGCCGCAATCCGAAGGGCTCGGTCCTGAACCGCACGTTCTGGAAGAACCGGTACGTGCTCGGGGCCGTGAGCATCTCGACCATCACGACGATTCTCATCGTCTCGCTGCCGTCGACCGCGAAGATGTTCCATCTGGCGTCGCTCTCCTTCGGGGATTGGGTGATCGTCGCCGTCGTCTCCGCTTCGATCATCGGCTTGAACGAGGCCGTCAAGCGTCTCGTGAACGGACGCAAGACCTCGCGGGTTTTCGCGAAAGCCGTCTGAAATATGGTGCGTGATACGCACCCTACGAGACCCCGGCTTCCGGCGTGCGTGATGCGCACTCTACGAGGCTCCGGCTTCCGTAGGGTGCGTATCACGCACCGATTCCTCTCGAAAAAAAAGTACGCCCATTTCCTCCCTCTCTCAAATGGGTCCGGAAATCCCCATCGCTGCCACACGGCCGCAATAGGGTTATAGGCACTTGTTACGCAAAGCTTCGCATCGGGCCGCCGACCTTGACTCGCAGGCCCAAATCGGATATCCTGGTGGTACAATCAGACCGGAGGTTCTGAGAACAGGTTGGGGGGTGCCCGGAGACTATCGCACCGGCGCAAGGTACGTGCCCACGGCTCGGATTCCATCATGCGAGTCGCCCCAATTCGTCGTCGTACAAAGGGTGGTGAGGACACATGGTCTGCGGAAGATCGATGCTTGCGAGGTCGCTGCTGGTTTCGGCGGTGCTGGCCCTGGGCCTGGCCGCCGCGACGCACGCAGAAGCTCCGCTTTTCGACCTGTGCATCGAGCAGAGCCCCGCAAAGGCCGGCAGGGTGACGCCGGACTCTGGGACCCACCGATTCTCCGCCAACTCCGTCGTGAATCTAGCGGCCGAACCGCAGGCCGGCTACCAGTTCGCATATTGGCTCGGCGATGTCGCAGACCCGACCGCCAAGCAGACCACGATACATGTGAACGCGCCCAAGATGGTCGTCGCCATCTTCAAGCGAGCCGAACGTGATCCATTCCAGAAGAGCTTCGGCGGCGGGGGCGGCGGTGAATTGTCCGCAACGGCGGGTGACTTCAGCGTTCCCAACTGGAGCCTTGCGGGCGGGAGCGCCAAGCCCGACACGCCGGACACTCCGCCGGTCCATACGCCGGAACCCGCAACGCTCGCGATGCTCGCTCTGGGCGGACTCGCCCTGCGACATTTCAAGATTCGAAAAAGTAGAATGTCCCCTTTTTCAGAATAGACGGCTGCTGTCGAGCAGGAAAGTCACCGGGCCGTCGTTGACGCTGGTCACGTGCATGTGAGCGCCGAACGAACCTTTCTCGACCGGGATTCCCTCCGCAGCGATCAACTCGCCAACCTTCTCGTAGAGACGCTCCCCGATGCCCGGCTCGCCCGCGGCGTCGAAGCCCGGCCGGCGGCCCTTGCGGCAGTCGCCGTAGAGCGTGAACTGGCTGACCAGCAGGACTCCCCCGCCGATGTCGATGACGCTGCGGTTCATCTTGCCCGCCTCGTCGGAGAAGATCCGAAGGTTGGCGAGCTTCTCCGCCATGAACTGCACGTCGGTCTCCGTGTCCTCCTTGCCGACGCCCAGATAGACAAGAAGTCCCTTGCCGACCTGCCCGATGATCTTGCCATCGACCTCGACCTTCGCCTCGGTCACGCGTTGTATCACGGCTCGCATTAGTTCTCACTCCCTGTATCGAAATGAAACCACACGGCCCCGCGATAGACGCCGGAGGCCTGGTTTTTCTGGCTCTGCGGGCCCAGGACTTCCGGCTTGTCGAACTTCGTCCCGATCGCCGGGATGCCGTGCAGCAAGGCGATGCCCGTGTCCGGCACGTTGAGTTTCGTATTCGCCGTGGCCGGTCCGTCGCTCGGCCGATAGACGCCCAGGAACAATTCCGGCGTCTCGTTGACCATCGTAATCGTTCCCTCCTCCGTCGTGAAGACCACCCAGCGCCAATCTTTATAGTAGCCCTTGAACTCCGGGAAGTCCCACGTCACGCCGGGGACGTCGTTCTTGTAGCGGTTGCTCCAGACGTCGAGCACGCCGCCCTTGAGCCGATTCTTCCAGACGCGGCACGGCCCCTCGCCAAGGAATCGCATCGATCGCATCTTGCTCTCGGGATAGTCGAAACTGACACCGAACAGATCGAACTCTCCCTCCATCGCGTACTCATATTCGAGACGCGCCCAACCCGTCGGATGCACGGTCCACCGCACATGTTTCATGGGGCCGTCGCCTTTGGCGTCGAGCACAGCGCTGACGCCTGCCACGCCAGTCGTCAGTTCCCACTTGCCGGCGGCGGCGCCGATCAGCCTGGGCCCGCCGCTGAATGCGAACGACTTGCCGTTCACGAAGACGCTCTGCAGTTGCGGCGTGTGGGGCGAGAACTGCAGAACCAACCTGTTCGGATAGACACGGATCCGGCACTCGTTTACCTCGACGCCCATGTCGGCACTGGTCCTCCTCTGGGCGTATTCGCGTTGGTAGTAATCCGGCTGGCGAATGTCCCACGACCACGTCCAGATCTGTCGGCCCTCGGGGTCCGACGCAGTCAGATGCACCGCGTCGGCATTGCTGCGATTCTCCGGCAGACCGAGCGGCAAGACGCCTTTGGCGTGCGGCCCGATATCCGGGCCGGGGAAGGCGTGGCGAAAGAGAATCTTGTGCCCGTCGTTTGCATCGCTTGGCGAGGGGAACTTGACCAGGCTCACGTCGAACGTGCAATCCGCGAGGTTCGTGAAATCGTAGCGGTTCTCGACCTCGACCGCGTTGGCGTTCGGCGGCAGCGTCTCGGCTGCGATGTGGATCGGCGACCAGATCTCCTTGATCGTATAGAAGCTGGCCTCTTTCTGGCGGTACGGGCCCACAATGCCATCGGGGGCGTGGTTGCCGTCGACATCGATCTGACCGTTCTTGTCGGTCCGCACGACACCTTCGTCAAGAAGAGCCCAGAGGAATCCCCCTGCCCCCATCGGCGAGGCGAGCGTCAGATTCCAGTAGTCCTCGAGCCCGGCCCCGAGCCCGCCGTCGTATAGGCCGTGCAGGAACTCCGTGGGCATGAAAGGCGTCCGGCCGCTGAGCTTCTTCTGAGTGCTGGCGTACGTTTCGTAATGGTCGGTGTCGATGCCGCCGAAGTTCTCCCAGGGGTGCAGGACCGTCCGCTTCTGCGGATCATAGAGGGCGAACTGGTCGTCCAGATCGCGGTTCCAGCCGCCCTCGTTGCCGTTGTCCCAGAACAGAATCGATGGGTGGCAGACGTCCCGCGTGACCATCTCTTTCACGAGCTTCTTGCCGATTTCAGTATTGTAGGGCTGCTTTTGCCAGCCGGCCAGTTCGTCGAGGACGTACAGGCCCAGCTCATCGCAGGCGTCGAGGAAATGCTCGTCCGGCGGATAGTGCGACATCCGCACGGCGTTCATATTCATCTCTTTGATCAGCTTCACGTCGGCCACACTGATCGCGGGACTGAGGCACCGCCCCGAGTCCGGCCAGAAGCTGTGCCGACACACGCCTTTCAAGATGATCTTCTGCCCGTTGACATAGATCCCGTCGCCCGGCCGGACCTGGATCGTGCGGAAGCCGAACCGCTTCGTCACCGAATGGACAACCTGCTCGCCCCGCCGGAGTTCCACTTTCACCGCATATAGATATGGGGTCTCCGCGGACCACGGCTGGCAGCCTGTTGCCGAGGTCTCGATGGTGGCCATCGTCTGGCCGGCCTGGAGTTTCGTCTCGAACGGCTCGGCCTGGAATGCCTCGGGGGCTGACCGGTTTTTCCCCGCGATGCCGAACAGCCCCATGTTGACTCCGATCTCCACGGGCGTCGCCGGCATCCCTTCTACGGACGACCATTCGATCACCTGCTCGGCCGCCTGCCTGACGGGAGAACCAACAGGTCCCGTAATCTCGGCCCGAATGACATCGCCATCGTCGGAGCCGCTCAGATGCACGTCCATCCGAAAGTCCCCGTTCGCCTGAGCATCGACCGCGATCCACTCGATGAACTGCTTGGGAACCGCCTCCAGGCGGACCGGGCGATAGATGCCGCCGAAGACCCAGTAGTCCGCAATGCGTTCGGCGTCCTCGACGCTGGCGTCCGACGAGACCTTGCTGACCGTGACCTCCAACAGATTCTCGCCGGGCTTGATCAGATCGGTGATCTCGTACTTGAAGCGGTAGAATCCGCCCTGATGTTTGGGGCCCGCGGATTTGCCGTTGATGGATACTTCGGTGTCAGTCATCACGCCGTCGAAGACGATGAAGACGCGTTTCTCGGCCCAGCCCTGCGGTACGGTGAACGTCCGGCGGTACCTGCCCTGCTCATCGCCCTTGTTCTTGTCGTGACCGTAGTTGTACGTGCCGAAGCCCTGGAGTTCCCAGTTCGAAGGCACGCCGATCGTGGTCCACTGCCCGCTGTTGCGGCCGCCGGTGCAGAAGAACTCCCACGGCGTCGGATCATCCCTGCCCTGCCCCGAGAGCCAGACCACTTCAGTCTCCTCGGCCGAGACCATCGACGCGATGAACAGCAATGCCGCCGCAATCAACCCGAATCGTTTCGCCATCGTCACAGTCCCCCTTCCTCTCTTCTCCTCGCACAGATATGAGCCGCGCCCTGACCTACCCGAACCACGGGGCCGCGGCGGCACGTCGAATGTGCAGCTCGTCCACCACGGCGTTGCCCGTCCGGGTCACCAGGTACAGCACCAGCTCGGCGATCTCATCAGGCCCGATAAGGTCGGCCGCCTTGATGTCGGGTCGGACGTTGCCCACCATTCCTGTGTCCACCGCACCGGGGCACACCACGTGCACGCGAACGTTCGTGCCCCGCAGTTCCTCGGCCAGCGACATCGTCCAGCCGCGAAGCGCATGCTTCGATGCGGTGTACGCGCTCTGGAGCGGATAGCCTTTGACCCCGACCACCGAGGCGATATTCACGATGAATGCAGCCTGGGCCTCTCGCAACAGCGGCAAAGCCTCGCGGCACAGAATGTATGGAGCCCGGGCGTTGACCGCCCAGCAACGGTCGAGGTCTTCGGTCCGCGTCTCCGCGAACTTGGCCGAGTGCGTGATCCCAGCATTATTGATAAGGATGTCGAGGGCGCCGAACTTCTCCCGCGTCACGCGGACGAGATTGCGGATCGAACTCTCCTCCCTCAGTTCGGTGATCACCGTCTCCGCCTGTCCGCCGGCCCGGCGGACCAACTCCGCCGCCTCGTCGAGCGAGCCCTGCGATCGGGCGGCGAGCACGAGCGTAGCCCCCTCCCCTGCCAGGGCCACGGCGATCGCACGGCCGATCCCGCGACTGCCGCCGGTGACGATCGCCACTTTCCCATTCAACCGTCCAGCCATCCACGTCTCCAGCTCAGATCAGCGCCGGCTGCGAACATGCGCAGTCGATCTACGCCGAGGGTTCCCTCAACTGTGCGACGAGTTCGGCGTGAGTGTTCCTATCCGCAACTCTCAGCGGCCGCCGCGGCGCATGCCTCGCTGGGTCCCCTGCCCCGTTCCCGGCTGCATACCCTGTGTGCCGTTGGCGCCGCCCCGCTCCTGAAGCCTCTGCGTCCGCGCGTCGTCCTCGACCCACCTCTGGCGAATCGTCGCAAGCCGCTGCTCGCGCTGCATCAGCAGGGCCATGACGGCCAGTTGCGTCTTGGCGGCCTTCTCTTCTTCGGCGGACTTCGCCAGCACGGCGTACTCCGTGACATCCAGGTCGCTCGTGGCCAGCAGCAGCGCGGACTTGTCTTCGGCGCTGGCGCTGGTCCAGGCCTGGATCTGGGCCTGCGTCTCGGCGTCGACCGGCGCCTGGTTGGGCTCGGCGACGGTGCGGCGGGACGCCCGGGCCTGGTTCGCCGTCCCATAAACATCCTGGCCCGTCCCCCCGCCGGCGTTCGCGCCGCGCCCTCTCATGGACCGCCCGCCGCCGCTGTTGCCGCGGCCGCCCCGACCCGTCGTCGCGGTGGTCGTCCCCGTGTCGCGCGACTCATTGCGGTTTTGGCGAATCTGATCCCGCAGGTCCTGACCGATTCGCTCGTATCGTTTCTTCCGGGCGGTCACCAGGTCGTCCACGGCTTTCGTCGTCTTGACCGCCTTCTCCTCGACCGCGACCTTCTTGACGAAGGACATCTCGTCTTCGAACTGCTTCTGCACGGTTCTAAGCAGCGTCGTCCGGTTGTCCGACCGCCGGCCGATCCACGCCCGCTGCTCGCTCAGGCTGTTGGCGTCGATGACCTTCAGCGGCGGCAGGAGCGTCGGCGCTTCCAAAAGCTGCCTGGCGATCGCATTCGCATCGATCACGAAATTATCGGGCCGCCGAGACGCCGCGACAACCGGCGCGGCCCCCTGCGACGGATTGCCGTACATCGCCATCGGATCCTGGACCACGGGCATCGTCGCACCGTTCTGGCGGAGCAGCTCCACGATTTCCGTCGCACCGCTTCGCTGAGCGAGGACCACGGGCGTCTGTCCGTCGTTGTCCTTGGCGTTGACGTCGGCGTGGGCCTTGATCAGGGGCTCGATGACATCGAGCTGCCTCATCATCGCGGCTATGTGCAGAGCCGTCATCCCGGTGGCGTTCTTCACCGCGGGATCCGCTTTGGCCGCCAACAGCGCCTCCTCAATCTCCTTGAAGCCCGCCTGGCAGGCAGCCATCAGCGCCGTGCTGCCCGAGGAATCCTTCGCATTGGGGTTCGCGCCGGCCTGCAGCAGCATGTTCACGCACTCGACGCTGCCTGACTCGACCGCAAGCTTGAGCGGCATATTGCCGTTCTCGTCCGCGGCGTTGACGTCTGCCTTTTTCTCGATGTGCTTCTTGAGTTGGGCGGCGTTGCCCGTCGCGGCGGCACTGTGCAGGGTCGTCACCTGGCCCAGGGCAATCGTCGAACCGCCGAACACGCACGCCATCACGCTCACCGCTACTACCGTCAGCCGTCTCACAGGATATCCCTTCTCAATTCACTGCCGATCTTCGAGAATCCCCGCACTCACGGATTCGATTCTCCGTCATTATACACCACCCGGATGCCGACAAGCAAAAAAACGCCCATCCCGTCCATCGCGGTTTTCCCTGCCCTGCCCAAGGTCAACATCCTTCCATCGACGCTGCAACCCCAATCTTCGGCCTTCCCCGCCTTTGGGCTTTGCTTTTTGTCCGACTGCGCCTACAATCAGCCCAACGACCTTTGCCAGGAGGAAACCGCATGACCAACGAGATGCCTCACGAACTCACGCCGCAATACCTCAAACAGGCCCTGAAGGCATTCAAGAAGAGGCTCAAACTGACACGGCTTGACGAGGAATCCAGCCTGGGCGGCGGCCCATTCAGCAGCGGCCGGGGCTCCGGCATCGTCGCCATCCAGCCGCCGAACCAATACCCCCGCGAGGTTTGGGAGAAGCTCGTCGAACAAGGAAAGCTCCGCCGGGCCGGGTCCGGCCTCTACGAACTGACCGAGGACCCCAACGCCCCGCACGACCGGGATTGACCCGCCCCACACCTCCCAGCTCTCCATCCAGAAAACACTTTCTGCCGGTGCCAACTCGTGCTTTCCTGGGCGATAGTCGCTCCTGGCCAGCAATGACCCTGGCCAACCCATCCTTTGGCTAGGTTATCTACGGCCAAGAGAAGACCTGGACCAGGAACATCATAGTACATCTCCTGCCGGCGTATGGTCGATTCCTCCCCCTGACGACACACGGGAGCAGCGGCACGCCGCAGCTCACGACGCACTCGTTCGACTCAGTCTGACGCCCGTCCCGGCGATCAGAGCATGGGGGCGGCCGCCGAATCGCCGGATCGGTGATCGCGGTCCACGGTAGTCACCATCCTGCACGCGTGCAGGCCTTATCGCTGAAGGAACTGTCAAGAGCCACAGAAGGAATCGACCATGGCAGCAACGGCAACACAAGACCCCAAAGGGCAGACCGGATCCCTCGCCAGGGAGGGCAAGTACCTCACCTTCGCCCTGGCGCATGAGGAGTATGGGCTGGAGATTCTCAAGGTCCGCGAGATCATCGGCTACATCGATGTCACCGCGGTGCCGCAGACGCCATCCCACGTCAAGGGCGTAATCAACCTCCGCGGACAGGTGATTCCCGTCGTCGATCTGCGGACCAAGTTCGGCATGGCGACCGCCGAGGTCACCAAGGAAACCTGCATCATCGTGGTCGAGACCACCCAGTCCGGCCGCAAGTTCAACACCGGGATCATCGTCGACCGCGTCCAGGAAGTCCTGGACATTCCCGGCGCCGATATTGAAGACCCGCCCCAGTTCGGGGGCTCCGTCGGCACGGACTTCATCCGCGGCATGGGCAAGGTCGGCGACTCCGTGAAGATCCTCCTCGACATCAATCGCGTCCTGGGCGGCAGCACTATGGGCAACCTCATCGGGGACCAGCCCGAAGCTGCCGCAGCAACGTTGGAACACATCCCAGAACCCTGTGAAAGGACATCGTGATGGAACGTATGAAGCTGTGGTGCATCCTGGCAGCCGCGACGGTGGGCATCCTGTGCCTGTCCCGTGCAGCCTCGGCCGCGACGGACGATTCGTCGCTCCAGAGCAGAATCGAGCAGTTGGAAAAGCAAGTGGCCGAGCTGAAGAAAGAGGCCGCGACATCGACCGCCGCACCCGCGGCGCCGGCCGCCCCCGCTCCGGCCCCCAAGGAACAGCCCGCGGTCAAGCCCCTTTGGTCGAGCCTCGATATCCAGATGTACGGCTACATCAAGGGCGACGCCTCCTTCGACACCTCCCGCACCAATCCGGGCAACTACGTCATGTACGTCGATCCCGAGTCCACGCGGAACAATGACGACGAATTCAACATGACGGCAAACCAGACGCGGCTGGGCTTCAACATCAACGGCCCCGCCAGCGAGACGCTGAAGGTCTCCGGTAAAGTCGAATTCGACCTCTTCGGCAACTACGCTTCCGAGAACAAGGCCAAGCTCCAGACGCGCCACGCGTACATGAGCCTTCTGTGGCCCCAGGCCGACCTGTCCCTGATCGTCGGCCAGACGTGGGACGTGGTCTCCCCGCTCAATCCGAACACGCTGAACTACTCGGTCCTCTGGGACGCCGGCAACACGGGCTATCGCCGGCCTCAGATCCGGCTGACGAAGAACGTCCCCCTCACCGAGAAGGTCTCCATGAAGTTCGAAGGCGCGCTGGCCAGGACGATCGGCCGCACCGACCTGACGGGCTCGGAGACCGGCGAGGACGAAGGTTTCCCCACGGTCCAGGGCCGCGTCAGCGTGACATTCCCGTTCATCGGCCCCAAGCCGACGACCGTCGGCCTGTCCGCTTTCAGGGGCCGCGAGCAGTATGACGTCGACGCCACCGGCAGGAACGTCGATTTCGACAGCGACGGCGTGTTCTTCGACGCCAGCATGCCTATCACCAAGTGGCTCACGTTCCAGGGCGAGCTATTCTCGGGCAAGGACCTCGACAATTACTATGGCGGCATCGGCCAGGGCGTCAACACGGCCACGCTGGACGAGATCGAGAGCAAGGGCGGCTGGCTCGCCGCGAGCCTGGGCCCCTGGTCCAAGTGGGCGTTCAACGTCGGCGCAGGCGTCGACGACGCGGAAGCCGAAGATGTCGCCGCCGGCGGCAGGACGCTCAACTCCTCCGTCTTCGCGAACGTCATCTATTCCATCAACAAGAACGTTCAGGCCGGCTTCGAGCTGTCCCGCTGGAACACGGATTACCGCGGCGCAGGCGACGCCGATGATATGAGAGCACAGATGTCGTTTATCTACACGTTCTGATCGAGTTCCGCGCGGACAGCGCGATCTCTCTGAACTTCGGCGAGGGCGACTCGCACGTACTCAACGACTGTCAGGCCTTCTCATCGCCTTCGCCCAACAAAGCCCCGGCGGGCTCAACGGCTCGCCTGGGCTTCTTTCATTTCCCCGTCCGCCGCATACCATTCGTCGATCACCGCTTCGACCTCTTTGCGGGTCTTCGCCTTGAGCAGCGCTTGGACGACCTGCTTGCGTTTGGGGTGACGCCGCACGTAATAGACCAGGAACTTGCGGAAATATCCGACCGCCCTGTGCTCGGGGTAGCCGTCGACCACGCGGGCCAGGTGCTCGAGCAGAACGCCCCGCTGCTCATCCAGTCCCGGCGCCGGCGGCGTTGCCCTCCCCTCCCAGAGGCAGCGAAGGTCGCGGAAGATCCACGGGTTGCCGATCGCGCCCCGCGCGACGACGAGACCATCGAGTCCGGTGCGCTTGAGCAGGTCGAGGCTCGTCTGGGCGTCGAAGACGTCTCCGCTGGCGATGATGGTCGCCGTGGGGAACCGCCGCTTCACTTCCGCGAGGATCTCCCAGTCGGCCTTGCCCCGGTATCGTTCAGAAACGGTCCGGCCGTGAATCACCATCGCGTCGATGCCCTGCTCGATCGCCCGCTCCACGATCTCCCAGAAATTCTCCTGCGCCCACTCCGAGTGGTTCACGCCGATCCGAAGCTTCATCAGGACCGGACACGTAACCGCATCTCGAACCGCCTTCAGCACATCGATCGCGGCGTCCGGCTTCTCCAGCAAAGCCCCACCACGTCCTCGCCGCATGACCTTCGGCGCCGGACAGGCGCAGTTCACATCGATCAGGTCGTAGCCGGCTCCGACGAGCGCCCGGGCTGCCTTTGCCATCGTGTCGGGAGTCTTGCCCAGGATCTGCGCTCCAACCGGGTGCTCGTCGTCTCCCGGCCGAAAGCATGACTTCGCCAGAATGTCCGGCCGGGCCACGCTCTTGTCGAGCATCACGTCCGCAAGCGTAAACGGGCAGCCGTACCGACGGGCGAACATCCGCATGGGGTAATCGCTGTATCCGCTGAGAGACGCCTGAAAGAACGGCACGTCCAGTGCCAGAGAACCGAGTTTCAACGCCGTGCTGCCGCCCATATCTCCTTTTCTACTGCTTCACACATCATAAGAACGCCCGATAACCACACCATAACCGCGTCCATTATAGGACGCCGCGGACACATCTTCCCGATATCCCCTAGATTACAGGACCACGCCCAACAGCCACTCGACTGTGGGCGTACGGGAGACCGCTTTCGCAGTCCCGTTTCCGTATCTATTATATATACCCGCGGAGAAAGACTCTGTGCACGACCAGATGACGACCCGCTCAGCAAAAGGCAAGATCCCATCCTCGTAGCGCCCGCCGGATCGTGGTGATCTGTCCGAGGCCGGGACTCACGCCGGGCAGAAACGCCCCTGCCAATGCTGGCAACCGGCTATGCCTCTTCGCTGCAGGCGACTCCGAGTACATCCGTGATCCGCTCGAACTCGTCGAGCGAATCGAAGTCAATCACGATTCGCCCGCTCCGGCCGCTCTTCTTGGTCTCGATCGCGACCCGCGCACCCAGGTGGCGGCAGAGCTTGCTTTCGAGGTCCACGATGTTCGCCGCCTTGGCTCGCGGCGCAGGCTTCTGTGTCGGCTGCTCGGACAGGTGCATCCGGACCAGGCGTTCCACTTCCCGGACACTCAACCGCCCTGCCAACGCGCGGTTGGCGAGCTTTCGCCGAAGTTCGTCTGTGGGCAGAGCGAGGATCGCCCTGGCGTGGCCCATCGAGAGTTGACCGTTGACCAGCATTCCTTTGAGTTCGTCGGGAAGATCCAGAAGTCGAAGATAGTTGGCGATCACCGACCGATCCTCGCCGAGGCGTTCGGCCGCTTCGGTCTGCGTCAGGGAAAACGCCCCGAGATAGTGCTGATATGCCTTGGCCCGTTCGAGCGGGTTCAGATCTCTCCGATGGATGTTCTCGACCAGCGACCACTCGAAGAGCTGTTCATCAGTTACTTCCCGGACCACCGCCGGGATCGTCGCCAGTCCGACCATCTGGGCCGCTCGGAATCGCCGCTCACCGGCGATGAGCTGGTATCCACCCTGGAACGGACGGACGATAATCGGCTGCACAACACCATTGGCCTTCACGGAATCGGCAAGTTCCCGCAAATCCTCGTCGTTCCATACCGTCCTGGCCTGGTAGGGATTCGGCTTGATCGAACCCAGGGCGAGCTTTTGAAACGAATCGCCCACGACCGGGTCTGGTGGCAACTGAACTAACACAGGCGGCTCCGGGGGCTTCTCCATCGCAATCCGATCCGGAACCGGTGCTGGGGCCGTACTTATAGGACCCAACAATGCCTCCAACCCCCTGCCCAAGTGTCTGGGCTTATCGCTCTTTCCTATGCTCATACTCAGCTCCAACTATTTGCGATATCTCAGGTCAGCCAGTTGCGGTATTCTGACACCATGTGTCGCGCATCTCAACATATATTTCGGCAACTGCCTCCGAACTTCTACAGATTTCTCACGTCTTTCTCTTCGAACTCATCTCGAATCCACCTCGCCGAGCCCATCCAGTTCGAGTATCGCTGGGCGCTCGCCCTCGGCAGGGCGCACGCTCATCACAAGTTCCAGTGCGACATCGGCCGCGATCGTTCGACTGCGCCAGCCAACTTGTTCGTCGACTCAACCGCCATCAAAAAGCACATCGAGCGATGGCGAGGCAAATCGCGTCGGTCGTCCGTTCGATGAGAAGGGGGATGACCACATGGCGTTGTCTGGGGTCAGGCAGCCAACTCTTCGAGACTGGGTTCTGCCGTACCGCGGCTCGCGTGCTCGGAACCCCAAGGGATCGCGGGCTGACGACCGTCGGTAAGGCGAGCGTTGATCTCTCCCTGGGAAGCATCTCGTGCAACAGGGGGGCCGTCTCACGAACTCGGATGCCCTCTGCATTCTGAGGATTGTCTTCACCGGCCCCGTGCCTGGGGGGCCGTTTCGGCGCCGCTCTTGCGGCCACAGATAGCCGGCCTCGCAAGTCCCAGGCAGGGGAGCCCCGTGGGCTCCGAGAAGCGAGCAGGGGGCGGCCCCGCAAGTGCGGCTTATCCATTATTGCCTGCCTTTGGGGCTGTGCCTGGGATAGGGGGGTCAAAGTGTTTCACGGGGAACACTACTTCGAAGAACAGGGGAGGGCATTGAGCAGGGCTATACATGTGCCCTTGCGGCCGCAAAGAGGGGCCGGATCACGCTCGTCTGGCAGCCCACACAACTTGGACCCTCGCCGCGTCGAAAGGGCCGCCAGAGGTGGCTACGGCCCCAGAAAGGGCCCCAGCGGCCATGTGTGTCACGTGAAACACGCCGTGCTGGTGCTGTCCTGCCAGGAATTATAGCCACTCCCCAGGGGAATTCCACGCCTTGACTCATAGCAATCCACATCGAAGTCGCCGGCCAATGGCAGCCCCGGACAACAGCA
>JBDKUU010000332.1:0-2251 GCA_039679525.1 Phycisphaerales bacterium
GAAGCTGCGAGGATATGCCGGGCGAACGATGAGAGGAGGCGCAGCACGGACGGCTTCGCGGCCAGGCTCAAGGCGCTGAAGATGGAGTTTGACGGCGTGAAGGCAACCATCATGCAGATGGTAGCACAGCTGAAGGTGCTCGAGAAGCAACGCGACGACCTCAGCCGGACGTATTCCGAACAGGTATCTTTGGTCGATCGTATGGTGAAGGAAACGTCGGCCCTGAAAGACCCGGACCTGCAGCGGTTCAAAGGCATGGCGCAGGAGGCAGAGCTGCAAAACCAGAAGATCAGGCTGAAGCGGCGGCGTATTGAGCTCGTGAAAGAACTCATGGCAGCCGCCGACAAGGCAGAGGCTTTGACCCGAGCGCTGGACGTGAATGACGCAACGAAGCGGCGCCGCGTCGCCGAAGCGAAATTCCCAGTGCCTGGCCTCGCGTTTGAAGCTGGCCACGTCACGTTGAACCGGATTCCTTTCGATCAATGCTCCTCGGCGGAGCAGCTCAAAGTGTCGGTGGCCATCGGCATGGCCCTGAATCCCAAACTCAGAGTGTTGCTCATTCGCGACGGGAGCCTGCTGGACGAGGATTCCATGAAGATACTCGCGGAGACGGCCGCGGCCAACGATACGCAAGTCTGGATCGAAGTTGTCCGGACAGATTCGTCTGTGTCAGTGGTAATCGAAGACGGGGCCGTCAAACCTCATCATGATTAAACACGAATCTGCATTTCCTCGCTCGGTTGCCTGTCGAGGGAGCAACAACGAAGTCGTCATAGGCTCGCCAGGGATGACCGTTAGAATGTGGTTGGCCGGGCAGGCATTGTCCGGGATTTGTTCTCACCTCTGGAACACTACTGCGCTTGAGGAAGACAGCTTGCCTCACAAGGCCGCTATTCTGTCTCTAAACATAGCCGATGAACTGATCGAATTAGAAGCAATAACCAGCCCATGCAACCCCCCAGCCTCCCAGAAGTAAAGAACCCGATCACGGCCGCGCGCGTCGTAGGTGCTGATGTGGCCTTCGAGGAATACTCACGCCAGCTCGCCGACCGCGGCAAACCTGAATACGTCATGAGCCGGTCGGACCTGGTCGACTTCAACGCCTGTCCGCACAAGTGGCGGTGGGGCCGAGGAGAAGAAGGGACCGCCGCGACCGAGTGGGGGTCCCTCTTCGACATGCTCGTTCTCCACCCGAACGACATTGAATCGTGCGTCTCCGTCTGTCCCGAGACATATCGGAGCGAGAAAGGGGAGGAGAAGCCTTGGACTTTTTCCGCCAAGGTCTGCAAGGAATGGCGCGAAAATCAGAGAGGCAAAGTGATCGTGAAGGCTGAGACGTTCACGCAAGCCAACAACGCCACCAAATTCTTCTGGGGCCGTCCCGAGCTGGCCGCCATGGTTCGCTGTTCGCGCAAGCAAGTCATGGTCGAAGGGTCCTACAAGGACAAGGACACCGGTGCAGAAATCCCACTGCGCTGCCTCATCGATTGCGTGCCGGACAAGGACAATGAGGAGTACAGGGACAGTCTTGGTGACGTCAAGACGACGACCAACGCGACGCCCCATGTCTGGGGCCGCGAGGTGTTCAAATGGGGCCTCCACGTCCAGGCCGCGCTCTACCTGGATCTATACAACCGAGCGACCGGTGAGAATCGAGAGACTTTCCGCCACCTGATTTCTGAGAGCTCGCCACCGTGGGAGCCAGGCTCGAGGATTTTGTCGGCAGACTTCGTCACCCTCGGCCGGCTGACCTACATTGGCGCCCTGGAGCGCTATGCGCAGTGCCTCAAGAGCGGGAAATGGCCAGGGTACGAAGTCGATTCCGCCGGCCTCATGTGGCAGGGGTGGCTCGTGACGCAACCCGAAGCCTGGATGGTGTCTAGCCTATGATCAACGACCTAACACCTGCGCAGATAGCGCGGTTCCCTGAGTTCGTCGAGCGGTGGACGAAGATTGGACTGTGCACCGAAAAAGTTGATCGAACAAAAGCCGAAGAAGCGATCAGGGATGTGTATAGGTGCGCAGGATTAGAGCCGCCGAGACTCATAGTCTGGTCGGGCTCCCCCATGAGCCAAGCAATTTTATACTCGATTATTAGATCGAAGAGTGCTTCGTCAACCATCAGCAAGAACGTCCTGGACAGAGTCGGGTCCAGCGTCCGGGACAGCGTCCTTGACGGCATCCTGGCCAGCGTCGAGGCCAGCGTTCGGGCCAGCATCGATGCCAGCGTCCGGGAAAGCGTCCGGGAAAG
>JBDKUU010000333.1:0-20543 GCA_039679525.1 Phycisphaerales bacterium
CGTCAGCGGCGGCTAGACTGCTCTCAGGCGTGCCGCTACGTCGCGGGGGAGCCGCTTGGAAGCGTGTAGGAGCTACGATCTGTAAACAATGGGTCCGTTTGGTAGGGGGCGACGGTTGTTAACACCTGTTCCCCTGTATTTCGACGTGTGGAGGGGCAACGTGAACACGATTGGAGTAGACTTGTCATGTATCAGGGGTTCTACACGGATGAGCACGGGCGGAAGCGGTACTTCACCGGATCGAGCAGTATCCGTGAGACGCGGCAAATGGCCGCGAAGCTGGAAGCCGACAGCCGGGATGTCCGTCTTGGCGTGCGCGAACCCCGTCAGACGCACGCCAGATACCGGGACCATTCGTTCGCTGACATGGTCACAGAGTATCTCGAATGGGGTCGGGCTCAGGGCGGTCACCACGGCCGGCCCTGGTCCGCGTTCCACGCGGGGCGGAAAGAGCGGGACCTGTCTGTGTGGGCCGAGACTCTGGGTTTGCAGATTCTGGGGGACCTGGACGGCGTTCTGCCGAAAGTCGAAAAGGTGATTCAGCAGTTCCGGGCGGAAGGGGCGGCGGGCAAGACCATCGTGAACAAGGTCGAAGCCCTGCGCAGCTTCTGCCTCTGGTGTGTCGAGCGTGAATACCTGTCGAGTGACCCCGTGGCGAAGCTGGCGGACATCGACACCACGCCGGAATCGACCTATCGGGCTTTGACGATCGATGAGACCTACCGATTGTTGAATGTCATCCCCGAAGCCCTGCGCCCGACGTACATCCTCGCCATGCTCACCGGCCTGCGGGCCAACGAGCTTCGCAGCCTCACCCGGGCGCACCTGGATACGGTCAATAGCGGGTTGCGCCTGGAGCCAGCCTGGACGAAGAATCGACAGCCGGGTTTCGCCCCCTTGCCGGCCAAGCTGGTGCGCCAGTTGATGGAGTTTGCGGACAGCGGGGTTGTGCCCGGCCTTTACGCCCAGTTTGCCCGAACGCTGGTCTATCCGAAGAACCCGCTGGTGTTTGTGAACAGCCACCCCGCCCGAGAGCTTGACGGGTTTCTGAAAGCTGCCGGGATACCGAAGCACGCCCCCGAGGGGAAGCTCGCATTCCATGCCCTTCGAACGAGCTTCGTTACCCTCACCTACGAATCAGGTGCGAGCGACCTGGAAGCCCAGCGGCTTGCCCGGCACAGTACGCCGGCATTGACCGCCAACGTCTACGGCCGCACGCGAGATGCGCGTCTTGCGGCCATCACCGAACGCATCGCCGAAAAGGTGCTTTCGGGGGGATTTGGTGTAAATATGGTGCGCGAAGCCGGTGTGCCTGTCCCGGCGGAATCGCCTAAGCCCTTGCCAACACAGGCACTTACAGCAAATGAAATGCAGTGGAGGCGGGGGGATTCGAACCCCCGTCCCGAGATGTTTCAGAATAAGCATCTACGTGCGTAGTCGCTCCATTTGCGAGTTTCGCCTCACGCAGCGCCGAGCCACAAGCCCTGCGATCGACTAGTCCGGTGTTTCTCGCTCCGTCGTCCCGGACGACCGACGAAGCCAGCCCACTAATTGACGCCCTTATCGAACCCGCAGGCGCAATCCGACAGGACGGGCAGCGTTATTTACGCAGCCATGGCATAGTTGTAGTTGCCATTTAAAGAGTTTAGTACCGGATGATTAACCAGGCCAACCGGCGTCCTGGGCACGCATCTTATCCATCCGCGATCCGGTCGAAGCCATTCGCCCCCGTATTCACTTATGAAAAAGAGCCCGTCCAATCACTGTCCCGCCATCCTATCCGATTCTACGCCCGAGTGCCAGCAATTGTTTGGCAAAGTCGGACCTCGGGCGCTTCACCGCAATCGCACGAGAAGACGCGCGTCAAGGGGCTCCCGGCTCGGGGACTGCGCCTCGGGGCGAAGGAGCGGCCTGCGGCGCTCGCTCGCCGCGGACGTAGACTTCGTAGGTGTAGGTCGCTTTCTGAGTTTGGCCGGGGGGCAGTTCGATCGTCCAGGTCAGCCTCCGCAGACCGTTGATCTTCTGGATGCCGGCGGCCGGTTTCTCGACCTTGGCCTGCGGACCGGTCGACACGACCTCGCCGGAGAGGGTCTTCTTGACCTCCACCGCCACCGCCTGCTTCTTGAAGTTGGTGAGCGTCACCTCGCCCTTGACTGTGACGAGGTCATAGTAGACCTCGTAGAGTTGTCTGACGCCTTGTTTCCGCTCGACCTCAGACTCCTCCTGTTCGACGGAGACATCCGCCGCCCGGCTGATTCGCAGCGTGGCCTTGTCGCCGGCGGCTGTGTAGGGCATTTGGGCCTGGCCCACGATCATGTTCTCGCGGATCGCCTCGGCGGCCGCCGGAGTCCAGGGCGCCTGGGTGGTGTTCTCCAAACGAAGGCTGTGCCAGACCTCCTGTTCTCTGTTGCCGTTCGGCTGATCGCCGCGGAAGAGGAATCGGCCCGCTTCGTCCACGGTGTCCGGGATGTTGCACTCGTAGAGATCCTCGTAGGGCACGGGTTCGGTGAAGAGGGGGATGTAAGCCACCTGGTCCCTCGGCAGCGAGATCCGGCCGGCAGGGTAGAGGAACAGGTCTTCGGCGGTCGCGCCGGCCTGAGCGGCTCCGTAGTCCGGCGCCACGTCCGTTGCCCCACGGGCGAAGCCCATTCGTGCGGTTGCGGCCATCGCGTAGGCTTTCGGCCGCACCTGCGACTGGTCCTGTTCGCCTGCCCCCATCGCCGCGAGGAACTGATCCAGCGGCTCCTTCATGCCGATCGGGCTGCGGACGTCTACGAATTGCAGACGCGGGAACCCGGTCGCCAACTGCACCTCGACGTCGTTCAGATCGCACGCCTCGTTGACGATCAGCGCCTTGGCCGAGAGCAGGGCCTTGCCCTGGCCGCGGATGTCCACGACATAGCTGGGCGTCCAGGCGATGCCCTTGGCGAGAAAGCTCGCAGTCAGAGCCTGTTGCCCCGCGGGGGCCTCCGTTCGCACGTGGATCGCCACCGCGTCGATCGTCCGAGTGAAGTGACGCTGCACGTCATCGTCGAGGAAGGTGACGTGCTGAATGGTCTGCGGATCGAGGGTCAGCACGCCGCTCCCAACGCTCAGGAGCAGCAGGCCGGTCTCGATCGGAGGCCAGATCTCCGGGCGGTCCATCGCGGCGTCGGGGACGCCGGCGGCGTAGGGCAGAATTCTCGGCAATCTGCGGTCCTGAGTGAAACCCAGGATTCGCCCGGTGACCTGCTTCTCATCGATCGTGATCCGGACACGCTTGCCTGCATTGGCCCTGAGGATTTCGGGAATGGTGATCGCTTCGAGCCTCTGCCCCTGGGATTTCACCTTCTCGGCGACCACACTGACGAGGTTGACGTCGGCCGGATGCGAGAGCCAGAACGTGCCCTGGGCCGGGACCACGGGCAGGAGGAAGCTCATTCCATCCTGGTCCGCCGGCAGTGCGGCCTGGCCCACGAAGAACCCGAATCCGTTCTTGAACAGCGTCACCCTCGCGAGGTCCAGTTGTCCGGGCTGCGCGGACTCCACAGCGTCGGAGCCGCCGTACGCGCCGCAAGCCAGAACCGCGATGAGCGGCAGAGCCATTCTCCATCGATGCATGATGCGCCCTCCGTGGCAATCGGATCACTCTCGTTCGTTCGACGCCACGCATGGTAGATCACCCGGCCGCTCACGGCAAAGCAGGATATTCCTGACCTGTCGCGGACTTAGGTTCAACGGCGGACGTACACGTCGTACGTGTAGCCGATCGTCTTCTTTTCCCCGGGGTCAAGCCGCAAGCTCCACGTGAGCTTCTGCAGACCATTCATCTGGTGCAGGCCGACGGCGAGACTCTCCATCTTCGACTCGGGATCGGTCTTCTTCATCTCGCCTGAGAGAGTCTTCGTGATCTCCAGGTCGACGGCCTTGTCCTGGAAGTTGACGATCGCCAGATCGCCGCGAATCGTGATGAGGTCCCAGGGGCCGCCGTACATGTAGACCGCTTCGCGCTTACGGTCCGTCTCGATCTCCTGCTGCTCGGCTTTGACTCCGACGGCCCGCGTGATTCGCAGCGTGTTCTCGGCTTTGACGGGCGTGTAAGAGAGCGTGTCCTGGCCGAGAAGCACGCCGTTCTTCACGGTCTCGCCCGGCGCGGTGGTCCAGGGCGTCTTGGTCGTGTTGGTCAGGCGGATGCTGTGCCAGACCTCCTCCTCCCGGTCGGCCTGCCTTCGCGAATACTCATAGATTCCCTCTCGATTGATGTAGTCGGGAATGTCCCACTGGTAGACGTGCTTGCAGGGCACGCTCTCTGTGAAGAGCGGGACGTACGCGACCTCCCGCGTGCCGAGATCGAGGCGGCCCGCAGGATACAGGGACAGGTCCTCCGCCGCCTGGCCCGCCTCGGAGACGCT
Organism: Phycisphaerales bacterium; assembly: GCA_039679525.1. Classification (GTDB taxonomy): domain Bacteria; phylum Planctomycetota; class Phycisphaerae; order Sedimentisphaerales; family Anaerobacaceae; genus PLanc-01. The sequence continues at coordinate 4,392 of JBDKUU010000333.1, forward strand.
GTAGGCGGGCATCGAGGCTTCATCCTGCGGACCGTTGTACGCCACGCTCTGCGTCATGATGTTCGACATGACATTGACGCCCCTGGGTTCGGCTCGTTTCACGGACAACGAGTGCAGGAACTGGGCAAGGTTCTGTTGCAAAGCGAGAGGACTCGTCGTGTCGCCGAACTGTAGATGAGGAAATCCCGTCACGAGCTTCGCGTCGACGCCCTTGAACTCGCACGCGTCGTTGACGATCAGGGCCGTTGCCGAGAGGCGGGCCGTGGATGGGTCGCTGATGTCGACTCGATAGCTGGGCGCCCATGCGGCGCCTTTGGCGAGGAAGCTGACGATCATCTTGACGTCGGGAGCGGGCTTCTTTAATTGCACGTGCAGCATCGGCGACCTGTTGCCTCCGGCGAAGCGTCGCTCGGCCTTGCCGTCCAGGAAGACGACCTGCGACACGGCCTTGGGATCTACCGACAGCTCGCCCGCCTCGGTCTCCACGATCAGCAGGCTGCCCTGCTGCGGCTGTTCGGGCTGGCGGTAATAATATGGCAGGGAGGACGACAACACAGAAGGATCGCGTTCGGCGTCGTCCCGGTCCTGGGCCATGTAGCGGATGACGCCCGTGACGTCCCTGTCGCCGATGGTCAGTCGGACTTTCCTGTCGGGATTGGCCCGCAGGATCTCGGGGATGGTGACGGCGTCGACCATCTGTCCCGAGCCGGCCTGTCTGGCGACGACGCCGACCACCTCCAGTTCGGCGGGATAAGAGATCCAGAATGTGCCGTGGCAGGGGGCGACAGGCAGGGCGACCTGGAACGACGCGGCCTCCGCGGGGCATGCGATCTGCCCGGTGAAGAACGCCAGGCCGTTCTTGAACAGCGACACCTGCTGGAGGACGAGCGAGCCGGATGGGCTCTGGGGCGTCTCGCTCCGGCCCTCGGCGACAAGAAGACCCAAGACGGCGATGGCTACGACGACGGCGGACCTCATTGACCTTTTTGACCTCATTGCAGGAACTCCTGTTCGCAAGTGATTCGTGGACTTCTGTTCGAGAGCACAGGTTCCATCGTAGGGGAAGGGCCCGGCCGGACCAAGTAAAAGGCATGTAAAAAGTCGACCGGGCATCCATGGGCCCTGCGAGGCCGCCGTCCGTCCAGCGGGGCTCCCATCGGTCTCATTTGTCCCATCAGCCCCATTCCCCAGTCGCCGGCCGGGCAAAACTCTACCCCCTCGAACCTCCCTTGGGGTAGAATCGTATACCAACTCAAGCGTTGCCCTGTGAGCGACCGATACGATTCTCATCACCCGCATTCCGCGGGTGTGGACTGAAAAGGCGAAGGAATTGGAGGTCACCATGAATTCGACTGTCGTGCGTTCGGCGAGCCGGTCTCGACCGCTGGCATCTTCGGCTGTCTTTGTTCTGTTGCTGTTGACGCTGCCCGTCACTGTCTTCTCTGAAGACGATCAGAGCATCGAGGCCCTGCGCCGCATGGGCAAGGCGTTCGCCTCGATCGCCGGGAAGACGTCGCCCGCCGTCGTGGGCATCCGGGCCACCAAGACCCTCCAGAACGACACGCTCAAGGACTCCTCCGGCGAATCGAACAATCCGTTCGACGACCAGATGTTCGAGTACTTTTTCCGCCGAAGGGCCCCGCGTCCCGAGCAGCAGGATCGGCCCAAGCAGATCGCACAGGGGTCGGGCTTCCTCGTCACCGCCGACGGCTACATTTTGACCAATAATCATCTGGTCGGCGAGGCTGAGGAGATCCGCGTGCAGTTGGACGATCGCCGGACGGTCAAGGCCAAGCTCGTCGGCACGGACCCTGAGACCGACGTCGCGGTCATCAAGGTCGACGTGAAAGACGGGCCTTACGTGGAACTGGCTGACTCGGATTCGCTGGAGGTGGGCGAGTGGGTCATCGCCATCGGCAATCCGTTCGGCCTGAGCCACACCGTGACGGCGGGGATCGTCAGCGCCAAGGGCCGCAATGACATCGGCGTCGCCAACTTCGAGGACTTCATTCAGACGGACGCCGCGATCAACTTCGGCAACTCCGGCGGTCCTCTGCTGAACCTGGACGGCAAGGCCGTGGGCATCAACACCGCCATTATCGGGCCCGGCGGCAACGTCGGCATCGGCCTGGCGATCCCGATCAACATGGCCAAGAGCATCTACGAGCAGTTGAAAGAGAACGGCAAGGTCGTTCGCGGCTACCTCGGCGTCAAGATCGGCAACCTCGATTCCGGCGTGGGCGAGTTCTACGGGGCCTCCAGCGACAAAGGCGCGATGGTTGCGGAAGTCATGGACGGCTCTCCCGCTGAGAAGGCGGGAATCAAGGTGGACGACATCGTCGTGGAATTGCAGGGCGAACCCGTAGCCGGGGCCAATGAGCTGATGAACCGGGTAGCCATGTTCAAGCCCGGCACCGACGTGGATCTCACGATCCTGCGCGACGGCAAGAAAAAGGAGATCACCGTCACCCTGGGCACGCGCCCCGACACGGCGGAGCTGGCCGCCGGCGGCGAGTCGAAGACCGAAGAGCAGCTCGGGCTGCGCGTCCAGACGCTGACGAAGGAGCTGGCTCAGCGGTTGGACTATGAAGGTCTCTCCGGTGTTGTGGTGAGCGAAGTCGAGGCCGGATCGCCTGCCGACGAGAAGGGCATTCAGCCGGGCGACCTGATCACGGAAGTCAACCGTGAGACCGTGCGCAACGTGAGGCAGTGGAATGATGCCGTCGAGAAGGCGGCGGAGAAGGGCAAGGTCCTTCTGCGAGTCCGCGGCGAGAACGGAACGAGGCTCGTGCTGATCACGCTGTCCGACAAGTAGCCAGCGCCTGCGGCAATTCAAGTCGAACCCTTTGGCCCCGCCCTTGTTGGCGGGGCCTTTTTGTTGGTGCGGCTTCTTCCTGCCCTCGGGCAGTGAAAACCCTAACAACTTCCCTCCTCTGAATCCACGTAGCGTAACCTTATACAGGCCGGGCTCGCCGGCTCGGCCGGTGGGGGTATGTATGGGGTCAGAGCGGGATAGTTCGACAGAGGTCATGAAGCCCGACGCGGAGAGCCAACTCGAAGTCGTGCGCGCGGAGCTCGACGAGTTGTTGAGCCACGCCGGCATGGGAGTGGCCGTCTGCGAAGCGCTGGACAATGGACGGGATTTCATCATCGTCGACCTCAATCAGGGCGCCGAGGAGATCGACAAGATCGACAGGGACGAGGCGATCGGCAGGAGCGTGCTCGATGTCTTCCCCGGCATCAAGGAATTCGGACTCTTCGAGGTGTTTCAGCGGGTCTGGAGAACGGGGCAGTCGGAGCATCCTCCCGTTTCGATTTACCGGGACAAGCGCGACAGTGGATGGCGCCGACACTACGTGTGCAAGCTGCCGAACGGGAACATCATGGCGATCTACGCCGACGTGACCCTGAACAAGCAGAGCGAGATGGCCACGCGGATGAACGAGCAGCGGTTCCGCGCGATCGCCAACTACACGTACGACTGGGAGGTGTGGGTCGGCCCGACAGGCCGGGTGCTCTGGACCAACCCGGCGGCCACGCGGATCTCGGGCTACTCGATCGAGGAACTGCTCGCCATGCGGGACTATCCCGGGCCGCTGGTTTTCGAGCCGGACCGCGAGCGGCTCATGCGGATCTTCAGCTCCGCGGTCGAGGGCAGCACGGGGAACGAGCAATTCCGGATGAAGACCAAGGACGGGAAGGTCCTCTGGGCCGAGATCTCCTGGCTGCCGATCTACGACGAAAGGGACAACCCCCTGGGCCATCGGGAGAGCATCCGCGATGTGACGGCCCGCAAGCTGGCGGAGCGAGCCGCCGAGCTGGCCGAGCAGGAGAAGGAGGCGATCCTGGACAGCATGGAGGAGCGGATTCTCCACCTGGACGCGGACAACTCGGTCTTGTGGGCGAACCAGGCGGCCTGCGACGAGATCGGCCTGGTCCGCGAGGAACTCATCGGCCGGCTCCTCGAAGACGTGCGTGCCGACTGGCACGAGCCCTGGGGCCGTTGGCCGGCGGTCCAGGCCATGGAGACCGGCCGCCACGTCGAGGTTGAGCGGACGTCGCCCGAGGGACGGACCTGGTTCATCCAGGCCTCGCCCGTCCGCGACCGCCGTGGCGACGTGATCGGCGGAGTGGAGATCGCCCTCGACGTCAGCCGCTACAAACGCTCGGAAGAGGCCTTGCAGGAGTCCCGCCAGGAGTCTCGCGAGGTGGAGGCCGGAGCCGAGGCGATCGACCCGCCGAGGGAGCAGGATTGACCCTGTTCGTAGTGTGCATGTGAGGGCATATCGGGAAAGTTTCAAGTTTGAAGTTTCAAGTTGGAAGCAAGAGAAGGCATGTATCGATTCCCCGTCTTCTGACTTCACACTTCAAACTTGAAACTTCGCAAAACGACGCCTTGCGCCGTCACTCCGAACAAGAGGCTGCCGCCTGGTCACAGATAGATGCGGCTTGTCATTGCCTCCTGGAGTCCGCATGCGTATACTGCCGGGCTATGTTTGAGAAAGCTCTGTCCTTTTACACGCGGTACTTTGCGGTTTGGGTGATTCTGGGCGGCGTGGCGGCCTATTTCTGGCCCGAGCCCCTGCTCCTGCTGAACAAATCGGCAGTAAACGATCTGTTCGCTTTGACGATGTTCGGCATCGGTGCGGTGCTGCAAACGGAGGATTTCCGGCGGATCGTTCAGCGTCCGATGATCGTCGTGGTCGGGACCATCACGCAATACACCCTGATGCCGCTGATTGCCTATGCGATCGCCCACGTGCTCCGTCTCGATCCGCAGATCGCCGTCGGGTTGATCCTGACCGCTGCGGCCCCCGGCGCGATGTCCAGCAGCGTCGTCAGCTACGTTGCGAAGGCCGACCTGGCCTACTCGGTGTCGCTGACGACAGTCTCGACGCTCCTGGCGCCGGTGGCGACGCCCGGGCTGACGTATCTGTTGGCCGGGTCCATGCTCGATGTCCCGGCTTGGGAAATGTTGATCGACGTCCTGAAGCTGGTGATCGGGCCTTTGTTCGTGGGCTTTGGCGTCCGGCATCTCTTCGCGAAGAAGGTCGAGCGGATCTCTGCGGTCTTCCCCGCGATCTCAGTGACGTTCATCGTGCTCATCTGCTCGCGTACGATCGCGGCCAACAAGGAAACCCTGCTGGGAATGACGGGGATGCTGCTGACCATCGGCGTTGTGATGAACGTCCTGGGTCTGGTCGGCGGCTATCTGATCGCCTGGGCCTTCCGCATGAACGTGGCGCAGCGGCGGTCCCTGGCGATCGAGGGCGGCATGCAGAACGCCGGTTTGGGCGCGGTCCTGGCGATCACCCATTTCACCAAGGAAGCGGCCATGCCCGCCGCGGCTTTCGTATTCATCTGCATCGTTACAGCCTCTCTGCTGGCGGCCTGGTGGCGGCGGACCGCCGGGGAGCCTGCTCCCGTACCCGAATAAATGCGGGATATCACAACAGGACTCTTGCAAATCAGGCCGTCGGGCCGTACAATGATCCGATTGTTTCGATTCTGCGGTAAGACCCCGGGGATGGCCATCGTTTGGCTGCCTGCCTGTAGGGTTGGATTCTTGTGAGGAGTCATCGAGCATGACGTATAGACTGGCGATTGCAGGCGTGACCGGCGCCGTCGGTCAGGAGTTCCTGAGTATCATCGAAGAACGCAATTTCGCGTTCAAGTCGATCAAGATGCTGGCGAGCAGCCGGTCGGCCGGCAAGACGATGTCCTTCAAGGGAAAGACCTACACGATCGAGGAGATGACGAAAGACAGCTTCAAGGATGTGGACATCGCCCTGTTCAGCGCGGGCGCGTCGCGGAGCCGGGAGTTCGCTCCCGCCGCGGTCAAGTCCGGCGCCGTGGTCGTCGACAACTCCTCAGCCTATCGCATGGACCCCGAGGTCCCGCTGGTGGTGCCCGAGATCAACCCCGAGATGATCAAGAAGCACAAGGGAATCATCGCGAATCCCAACTGCTCGACGATCATCGGGATCGTGCCGATCTGGCCGCTGCACAAGATCAACCCGGTCAAGAGAATGGTCGTGAGCACGTACCAGGCCGCCAGCGGGGCGGGCATGTCCGCGATGCTGGAACTCGAGGCCCAGAGCCGCGAGATCCTCGAAGGCAAGCCGCCGACGAAAAACGTGTTCCCGCACCAGATCGCGTTCAACTGCTTCAGCCACAACTCGGCGCTGGGCCCCAACGGCTACAACGAAGAAGAGACCAAGCTGGTCAAAGAGACCCGCAAGATCTTCAATTGCCCGAGTATTGCGGTGACCGCGACCTGCGTCCGCATCCCGGTGATGCGGGCCCACTGCGAAAGCATCAACCTGGAGTTCACCAACGCGATTACGCCGGACGAGGTGCGGAAGATCCTGGGCACGGCCCCGGGCGTGACGGTCCTGGACGACCGCGAGCACAATCGCTTCCCGATGCCTGTCGACGCCAGCGGCAAGGACAACGTCTTCGTCGGCCGCATCCGCCAGGACGAGTCGCTGCCGGGCAATCGCGGCATCAACATCTGGGTCTCCGGCGATCAGCTCCGCAAAGGCGCGGCCCTGAACGCCATCCAGATCGCCGAACTGCTGTAAACCGGCGGTATTTTCGTTCTTGAGTAGTGATTCGGAGCCGCTTGGGAGATGACCCTGAGCGGCTTCGCTTTTTGAAGAAAACTCGAAATCCGAATTTCGAAATTCGAAACAAGCACGAATGACCGAAATTCAAAACGGAGCGTCCGGCGAGCGACAGCGTTTCGATCATTTGGATTTGGGTCCTTCGGATTTGTTTCGGATTTCGAGCTTCGAATTTCGAGTTTCCGGCTTGGAGGCCGGCCCATGGCTCTGCGGAACATCAAATTGACGATCGCCTACGACGGCTGCGACTACCACGGCTGGCAGCGTCAACCGGGTGAGGTGACCGTCCAGGAGACGGTCACGGAGGCGATTCGAAGTCTCCTGGGGCCCAGAGCCCGGATTTGCGGGGCCAGCCGCACCGACGCGGGCGTCAGCGCCCTGGGCCAGGTCGCCGTGATGCAGATCGATACGCCCGTCCCGACGGAGAATATGGCCAAGGCGATCACCGATCGGCTGCCGGAGAACATCGCGGTCGTCAAGGCCGAAGACGTTCCCATGGGCTTCAACGTCATCGGCGACGTCACGGGCAAGCTCTACCGTTACACGATCTATTGCGGCCCGATCCGCCCGGTTCTGCACATGAGGCGATGCTGGTATGTCCCCTCGAAGCTGGACATCGCGAAGATGAACGAAGCGGCGAAGCTGCTGGTGGGCAAGAAGGATTTCAAGTCCTTCGCCGCCGCGGCCGACCGTCGTGAGAACTCCGTGCGGACGGTCACTCGCTGCGAGGTCGCCGAGGGCCCGGCCGAGGGCGGCCGCTGGGTCTACGTCGACGCCGAGGGCGACGGCTTTCTGTACAACATGGTCCGCAACATCGTCGGGACTTTGGTCGAAGTGGGCGTGGGCCGCTGGCAGCCCGAGAAGATCACGGAGATCCTTGAAGCCCGGGACCGCAAGGCCGCCGGGCCGATAGCGCCGCCCAATGGCCTGTGTTTGATGTGGATCAAGTACGATTGACGCCGTGGATGGATGCCATGCGAATGATTCGCGGGGACTCTGTCCCCGGACCCCTGAGATTTTTCGCTTTTTGCCAGCAGCATGGTATAGCAGAGCGACGCCCCGCATGGGCGGCGTCGCCATGCCACTGGACCGTTGCGGCGCTCGGGTTGCTTCTCAGCAGAGCCCTGTCCTCCACAACGGCACGTTCAAAGTATCATGGACATGCCCGGCCGACAAGGGCCCGACGATGGAGTGCAGAAAGTGAATCTCCGAGGGGCTGCTGAAGTCATGGTGGAGATAGACGCGCTGTGGCCTGTTTCATCATGCTGCTGGCCCAAAGCGGTAAATCTCAGGGGTTTGGGGACAGAGTCCCCAAAGTGAAGTGGTGTGCACCGGAGGTTCTGCAGAACCCTGGGTTCGGCAGTCCCGTAATGTATGGAGTGCCCCAGGTTGGACGAGAGGTTCGTTGGAGATAGTGCTCGATGCTCGTAGAACGTGATCACATCGGAATATTCGGCAAGATGAATTCCGGCAAGAGCAGCATCATGAACATGCTGACTCAGCAGCAGACGTCGATTGTCGACGCGACGCCGGGGACGACGGCAGACACGAAGATCGCTTTGCAGGAGATCCACGGCATGGGCCCGGTGAAGCTGTTCGACACCGCCGGGTTCGATGAGGCGGGGGACCTGGGCCAGAAAAAGCGGGCCAAAGTCATGGCGGACCTCAAGGAGTGCGATCTCGTCCTGCTCGTGATCGATCCGGACACGCAGGACTTCTCGACCGAGGGCGAGATCCTCGCCAACGCCCGCGAGCTCGACAAGCAGATCCTGGTTCTGTACAATCTCTTCAGCCCGTTGGCCGAGAAGCGGATTCCCCTTGTGGAACAGAGTCTTCCGCTGCTGAGGTTTCATCAGAAGATGTCCCTGGAGGCGGTGGACGCGAACTATCGCCAGCCTCTGCTGCACTTCATCCTGGCCAACTTCTCATCGAAGAACGCCAAGATGGACCTGCTGCCGTTCGTGGAGCGGGACGAATTCTACGTGCTGAACATCCCGATGGACGACGAGACGCCGCCGGGCCGGTACCTGAGGCCCCAGGCGATGGCGGAGGAGTACATCACGCGGAACTGGGCCTATCCCGTTTCGTATCGGATGGACCTGGGCAAAGCACGCAAGGGCGACGCAAGGGAGCGACAACGATGGGAGTCGTTCCTGAACGGCTTCGGCCGGCGGCCCAAGGCGATCGTCACCGACTCCCAGGCAATGGACCTGATGCACACCTGGACGCCGGATGACGTGATGCTGACCACCTTCTCGATCATGATGATCAATTATGTCAGTCGGGGCAGGCTCAACAAGTTCGCCGAAGGCATCCGTGTCCTGAATGACCTCAAGGTAGGCGACAAGATCCTGATCGTCGAGGCCTGCAACCACTCGCGGATCGCCGAGGACATCGGGACGGTCCAGATCCCCAATTTCCTCAAGAAGCACTGGCCCGCCGTCGTTATCGAGCACAACTTCGGCCGAGAGTTCCAGGAGAATCAGCAGCTCCAGTCGTACAAGCTGGTCGTCCACTGCGGCGGCTGCATGATCACCGCCCAGAAGCTCCTGGCCCGCATCCGCGACCTGGATTCCGTCGGCGTGCCGTACACGAACTACGGCGTCTTCCTGTCCTGGATGCAGGGACCCGAGGCGCTGGCAAAGGTCCTGAGGCCCTTTGGGATTGATTATTGATGATGGATCATGGATGATTGTAGAGAGTCCGGAGCTTATTCAATGATCCATGATCCATTATCAATAATCAATTTATGAAGATCGTCCACATCATAACCCGGCTGATTCTCGGCGGCGCACAGGAGAACACTCTGATCACGTGCAAGGTCCTGGCCGAGCGGGGCCACGATGTCACGCTGATCACGGGGCCCGCCCTCGGACCCGAAGGGCAGCTCTTCGACCAGACGAGAGAGCAGAAGTACCGCACGATCGTGGTCGACGAGATGCGCCGGGCCATCGAGCCTGTGAAAGATGTGATCAGCTATCGCAAGATCAAGCGGCTGCTCTGCGAGTTGCAGCCGGACATCGTCCACACGCACAGCGCCAAGGCCGGCATCGTCGGCCGATTCGCGGCCGCATCGCTGAAAGACCGCTGGGCTCCGAATCGTCCGGGCATCGTCCACGGCATCCACGGCCTGTCCTTCCATCGCTACCAGAATCCGTGGGTCAACCGGTTCTATATCGCGATCGAACGGGCCGTCGGCCGGCGGACCGACTACTTCATCAGCGTGGCCGACGCGATGACCGAGCAGAACAAGGCCGCCGGCATCGGCGTGGACAAGCCCCACGTCACGGCGTACTCAGCCATCGACGAAGAGCTTTTTCTGACACCGATCCCCGAGCGGGAGCGGGCGGCATTTCGTCGCAAGCACGACATCCCGGCCGACGCGGTGGTCCTCGTGACGGTCGCGAGGCTCTTCATGCTCAAGGGCCACGACTATATCATCGAATCGGCGAAGGAACTCGCCAAACGCTTTCCCAACGTGATATGGCTCTTCGTCGGCGACGGCAATCTGATGGATGCCTACAAGCAGCAGGTTCGCGATCTGGGCCTGGCCGATCGATTTCGGTTCGCGGGCCTGATGCCGCCGGACCAGATCCCGCTGGCGATCCAGTCCTCGGAGATCCTCGTCCACTGCTCTCTTCGCGAAGGCCTGGCCCGCACGCTGCCCCAGGCGATGCTGTGCGGCCGTCCGGCGATCTCCTTCGACGTCGACGGAGCCCGCGAGGTGGTGAATCCCAACACCGGCCGGCTCACCGAGCCCAAGAACGTCCCGCAGCTCGTCGAAGCCTGCGCCGAGCTGATCCAGGACAAAGCCCTCCGCGAGTGGCTCGGTCGCACTGCCCAGGAAGCCGTCAAAACGAAATTTGCCCCCGACACGATGGTCGACACGATCGAAGCGGTCTACCGCGAGCTCGTACAGTGAGTATCCTTCCCTATCGGCAAGGAGGACAAAACGGCAAGTGGACACCATGTGGAGACTGAACGCTCTTCACGCTTGCTCATTGCTTCCGCCATCCTTTGGGAGGTCTGACCTCATACGAGAAGAACTGGATGTTCCCGCAATGCGAGCACGCAAGTACCCGCCACCGTCGCGTGCCCGGAGCCGTGCATCCTAAGAAGTTGCGTATGCCCTGTGGGCTATCACCGACCTCAACCTTGTATGTTCCGATCCCACAAATCTTGCAGGGATATTCACCCTCTGACGGGAATGGCTCAGCCTCAGTCTTTAGCATGAACAGAATTTTGTCAATTTCATCTAGCATTCCCTCTGCATTCTCTATGCAATCCTTCTCTTCTTCAACAATGCACTTGGCGAAGAGGGAATTGGCAAACCTCATTGACCGTGATTTGGGGAACATAAGCTCCAGATTGAACTCCGGCTTATTGTAATACCACAATTGCAGTATTTGGCGTCCAGATATCATTGCCCAGAGGAGTTTGCCTAACGAGAAGACATCAAACGTTGGACGTACTTGGTCGATACGCATACCCATTGCCCACGCTGGCATCCAATCTCGACTGCCAACATTCTCGTAAGTGGCTGATACCCGAGTATGTTGATCGTCAACAAAATAAACAAGGCCGAAATCGCCAAGCCGAAGGCTGTCATCTGAACCCAAGAATACATTGTGAGGCTTTATATCCCGATGGACGTAGCCCTGCTTGTGCAGATGTCCCACTCCTTCGACCAGTGGTCGAATTGCCCTTAACGCGCCTTCAACGTTCCCTTTGAAGATATCCCTTCTGTCTGCGAGGGTTCCGTGTGGATGGTATTCCGACACGTACCATTCAGATTCCGAATCTACATCCAACACTCTAACAAGGCTTCGATGGATGTTCTTTGACATGATCTCGATCTCACGCGCGATTCTATCCTTTGCCAATAGGTGATCGCGTGCATCCTCTGGTTTGTGGAGGGCTTTGAGCGCACCTTGTTGCGAGGGATCATGCGTCCGAATAATCCCAAGCACGCATTCGTGGAATGCTTGTATTGCTCGCTCTTGGGTTCCCTCATATACCACGGTCGCACACATGTCCAGGAGGGCCTTTCTTGTGGTTTCCCACGAGGCTGATCGGCATTTCCTGTTGACTAGATGGACCTTAGCCTGCCCGCCTTCTCCAAGGAATCTCACGATATCCCATTTCTGTTGGTAATCCATGATCGCTCCATACCAGTTAGCCGCTGATATACCCTACCCTGTCACTTTAGCCCCATCTATGTCATGAGTCAAGAAGGTCATGGGACTTATGCTGATTGGTCCATCTACGAAATGGCAATGACTGGGCCCAGATCACTTTGTGGCGAGCAGGAAGTCCTGGTTGAAACGGTGTCCGGTGCAGGCTCATGGACCTGACTCGCTATCCGCCAGCAGTCACGCAATCGATGCGGAGGAATCGGTGGGGCAAGCCCCACCCTGCGAATGCGCGGAGACTTGCGAGGGCTGGGGGGAGAACCCGATGAAGTCGACCGGGTATTCTGCCGGTTCCGTGATCCTCTCGACGAGATCCGGCAGGGCGGATAGCTCTCTCCTGAGCCTTTTCTGGATGACGGGCATCGGCTCGACGAACTCGAACGGCTGGAGCAGGTCGTCTGCCCCGGGCTCGAAGGGGATAATGGTGTCTTTCTCGTAGAGGGGGTGCCCCGTGCGGAGGATCGTCTTGCGGCCGGGGATTGTTCCCTTGTTCGTCGAAGTTTTGTAGAGGTCCCTGTCGCCATAGCGGGCGATCTTGTACACGATCCCGATCGCGGGGGCGTGCTGCGAGACGGTGAACCGTGTGCCGACGCCGAAACCGTCGATCTCAGCGCCTGCATCGAGCATCTCGGCGATCCGAAATTCGTCCAGGTCGCCGCTGGCGAAGATGCTCAGGAATTCGACGCCTGTCTTCCTGAAATGATCGCGGGCGAAGCGGCTCAGCTCGACGAGGTCGCCGCTGTCGAGCCGGATGCCTCGAATGCGGACTCCCCGGTCTGCGAAATCCTTCGCGACGCGTGCGGCGATCTTGATTCCCTCGATGCTGTCGTAGGTGTCGACGAGCAGAATGGTCCTGTCGCCATAGATTTCGGCGTAGGTGCGAAAGGCCTGTTCTTCGGATTCGTGGACCTCGACGAACGAATGGGCCATTGTGCCGGAAGGGGGCAGGTCCAGCAGCCGCGAGGCAGAGAGATTGCTCGTCCCGTCGAAACCCGCCATCTGGCCCCCTCGGGCGGCGCGGATCGCGGAGATCGGACCCTGACAACGCCTCAGGCCGAAGTCCACGACGGATGCGCCTCTGGCCGCGATCATCATGCGAGCCGCCAGGGTCGCTTCGATAACGGAGAAACCCAGAATGTTCAGGATGTAGGTCTCGAGTAGTTGCGCCTGGACGATCGGGCCGCTCACCTCCAGGATCGGTTCGTTCGGGAAGAACACGGCCCCCTCCGGCAGGGCACGGATCTTCACATCGAGTTTCATCGTCGCCAGGTGCACCAGGAAATCGCTTTCGAACAGGCGGGTCGATCGCAGGTACAGGAGGTCCTCATCGGAGAAGCGGAACTCTCGAATGTAGCTTTTCACTTCCGGCAGGCCGGCCATGACGAAAAAGCCCCAATGCTCCGGCAGATCCCGCACGAAGACTTCGAAGTGCCCGACCTGGTCCATGCCCCTGTGATAATAGGCTTGGGCCATTGTGAATTCGTACAGATCCGTGAACAGCGTGGGGCTCGCGTCGATCAACCACATAGCGACATCTCTCGCAGCCGGCTGAATTCCGTCACATCGATCCCCATCCGCTGCAATTCGGCATACACGCGGGCCTCGACGCCCGGATCCAGGGTGACCGTGGCATCTCTGACCAGCACGAGCTGGACGCCGGGGAAACGGGCCAGGCCTCGCAGCGTGTCCTGAACGCAGAATTCAAGAACGGCCCCAAAGGCGATGATCGTGCCGGGCGAGACCGACTCCACGAGGTTGACCGTGTTGGGGTTTGAGAAGACGCTGATGGCCTCTTTGTGAATCGCGATGTGGAACTGGTCCTTCTGCACCAGCTCCGCCAGCTCGCCGGGGTTCTGCTGCTCGATCTCGACGACGTCGATGGGCAAATTGCCCAGATAGCCGACGCGCTGGGCTCCCGGCGTGCCCGCGATGCAGTGAGGCGGGAAGGTCTCTTTGAAGTCCGGCTGGTCGGAGATCTCGGGGTTGTTCGGACTGTGCCAGTCCATGGAGGCGACGATCGAGCAGCCGCCGTCGATCGCCATGGCCCGCAGGTCGCTGACGACCGGGATGATCTCCTCGGCTCCCCTGGCGTAGAGCTTGCCGTCCGGAACGATGAAGTCGTACTGAGTGTCGATGTCCCAGAAGATGGTTCTCTTATCCATGATCCGCTCTCAATTTACGATTTACTATTGACGATTTACGATTGCGAGGCGGACGCGGCAGCTCTTCATCGGACGAGTCCTATGGGTCTCATCGGTCCCATCCGTCTTATTCTCTCTTACGCTCCGCAATGCCGCGGGTTTCGTGATTTCGTCCACGAGTCGCCTGTGCTACAATGACCGCTCCAGCGAACCCGGTACAGGAAAGGGCTGTTCATGAGAAGCTACAGGAAAGAACTCTGGTTCCGCACGCAGCACAGGCGGGAATTCATCAATATCACGCCGCAGGTCCAGCAATGCCTCCACGAAAGCGGCGTGCAGGAGGGGCTCCTGCTCTGCAACGCGATGCACATCACGGCCAGCGTCTTCATCAATGACGACGAGTCCGGCCTCCACCAGGATTTCGAGACGTGGTTGGAGAAGCTGGCTCCCGAGAAGCCCTACAGCCAGTACCGGCACAACACCGGCGAGGACAACGCGGATGCCCACCTCAAGCGCACGGTCATGGGCCGCGAGGTGGTCGTGGCGGTTACGCAGGGCCGGCTCGACTTCGGGCCCTGGGAACAGATCTTCTACGGCGAGTTCGACGGCAAACGCGAGAAACGCGTCTTGGTCAAGATCATCGGGGAGTAGCGGTCGCCGTCATGGATCTGATTCTCTTTTTGCTCAAGGTCTTCGGGATTTCCTTGTCCGGGGCGCTGGCGCCGGGGCCGGTTACGGCGGCTGCCATTGGAATGGGGTCGCGGAACCGGTTTGCCGGGACGCTGATGGCGCTGGGCCATGGGATTGTGGAGTTCCCGCTGATGGTCCTGCTGATCTTCGGCCTCGGCCGGTTTCTGCAGATTCGGCGGGTCGAGATCGGCATCGGCCTGATCGGCGGGGCGGTTCTGATCTTCATGGCGGCCCAGATGTTCCGAGGGCTGTTCCGGGCGGGCGAGCTGGAAACGCCGATAACACGCGCCGGCCCCTTCGCCGCGGGGGTTCTCCTGACGGGCGGCAATCCGTACTTCCTGATCTGGTGGGCCACGGTCGGTCTGACGCTGATCACAAGCGCCAGGGGATTCGGGATCTGGGCGTTCGTGCTCTTCGCGATGGCCCACTGGTCCTGCGATCTGGTCTGGCTGACAATCCTCTCCTGGGCCAGTTTCAAAGGCTCGGTGTTGCTGGGCCCCAGACGCCAGCGACTCGTCCTGGCCGGCTGTGCGGCGGCGATGGCCGGCTTCGGTCTCTACTTCATCATCCTGCAGATCGCGAAATCGCTGAGCACGTCGTAGGGGACGAGATCGGTCAGCCTCCCATCGGCTCCGGCGGGTTCTCCTGTCCTGGATTTTCCTCCGGGGGCGGGGTATGCTGATCCGGCGACGACTCCTGCGCCGGCGGATGAGGCACGTCCAAGACTTGTCGGAGATTGTGCTGCGCCAGGACGTCCCGCTGGGCTTGGGCGATCTCATGCAGGTTCTTCTGCGTATCCGGTTTCGGCTGCGCGAAAGCCGCTTCGGCCATCGCTTCGGAGATCTCCGACAGGCGAATGCGAGAGGGGTCCCGCAACAGCACATAACCCCGGCTAGGCTCGGAGGTCCTGCCGAGCAGGCCGTGGATGACCAACTCGTCGAGGAACTTCTGGCCGAATTCGCCCGGGATGTCGAGCCGGCTGCAAATCTCGTCCGTCGAGACCGGCGCCCGATTGTCTTCAAAGGCATTCGCGATTTCACGGGCGACCGCGATGGCCGTCATGTCGTTGGCGATGAATCGCCCCTCGGCCTCCTTGGCCTTGGGAGTCTCCGCCGCCGTCTCCAGCGTGTGGAAGTGCTGGATCGCAAACGCCAGTTGCAGCCCGAACAGGACGATCATCCACGTGATGTACACCCAGAAAACACCGAGGGGAATCAGGCCGAGCACGCCGTACATCGTGCTGTAGGGGATGAGTTCGAGGACATAGATGCCGAAGCCCCACTTGGCGAGACTCCACACCAGGGAGGCGACCGCCGCGCCCCACAGGGCCGGCCCCGGCCGCACCTTGGCGTTCGGCATGATGATGTACAGCAGGAACAGGGCCAGGATGGACAGCAGATAGGAAACAAGGGGTCCCACGACGTTCAAGGTTCCCGCTTCAATGCTCTTGAGGAGGGTGAATCGCGTCGTCGCGTAGAGCCCTGCGGCCAAGAGCAGGGGGCC
>JBDKUU010000334.1:0-6345 GCA_039679525.1 Phycisphaerales bacterium
GTCGAACGACTTCCCTTGCCTCCAGCGGGCGGTTCTTGAACGCCGCGGAGATCAGCTCGGGTGAGAAGAACGCGATGCCCCACAGGCCGACCATGCCGGATACGCCGAAGCAAATGCCGATGATCGCGCTCTTGCGCCAGCGGGGATCCGCGACCAGATCCCAGATGCGTCCGACCTTCTTGCCGCCCCCTTTGGCCGCCTCGGCCTTCGCCTTCTTCCAGGGTTCGGGCTCCTTCAAGATCAGGATGATGGGAACAACCAGAACCACCGGCAGCACGCCCACAAAGAACAACACCTGCCAGCCGCTCCAGCGACCCCAGAAGTTCTCCTGCCCGAGCACGATGCCCATGCTCACCGTCGAGGCCAGCATGTTGCCGACCGCCGAGAGCGACTGCATTACGCCCAGCGCGACGGTGCGGAACCGCGGCGTGACGCTTTCCGCCAGCAGCGTCGTGGCCGCCCCGAACATGCCGCCGACGCCCATGCCGCATAGGAACCGGTAGATCAGGAACTGCATCCCGCTCTGGGCCAGTCCGGACAGGCCGGCGAAGAGCGTATAGGCCACCAGCGTGGCGACCATCGCCTTGACCCGCCCGTATTTGTCGCTGATCATGCCGAAGAGAATGCCGCCGGTGGCCCATCCGATCATCAAGACCATCGTGGCCATGCCGCCCCAGTACTTCACGTCGCCGTCGGTGGCGGTGGCGCCGAGCAACTGCCGCAGCGCCGGCTCCCTGGCGAGCACGAAGATCCGCTGTCCCATGCAATCGAAGAGCCAGCCGCCCGCCGCAAGGATGAGCACCAACCAATGATACATCGTGACTTCTTTCCACCAGGGCCGTTCGAGGGTGGCTTGGTTCAGTGCGACCGATTCCGCCATGTGTTTTGCTCCTTTCTGCGTGCATCAATCAGGCACAGTAGAGTCGTAGTGTACCGCTGTCCCCCGGACGGGCCAACTCATTTCTCAGGAAGAACTCGACATGACGAAATCCTCTGGTTTTATCGGGCTGTACGAAACCATGCTCGCAGGCTATAATCGTCGTGCAGAGGCTTTTACAAACGAACGTCATAGGAGAGAACGCATGAACGACCGAAAACAGCAGCAAGTTACCCGCAGGGGATTTCTCGGCGCCGCAGCCGCGGCGACCGCATTCACAGTCGTGCCTCGCAGTGTCCTGGGAGACGCGGGCCAGACTCCGCCGAGCGAGAAGGTCAACGTCGCCATCATCGGCACGGGCGGCCAGGGCATCGTCAATATGAAGCAGCTCTTTCAGGAGCCCGATGTCCGCGTCGCCGGTCTGTGCGACGTCAACGACGAGAGCGACTACAGCATGTTCTATTACGGCGGCACGGCGGGCCTCAAGCCCGCATTGGAGCTCGTCCGCCAGCAGTACGGCCAGCCCTGCCCCACCTACCGCGACTACCATGAGATGCTCGATAAAGAGAACATCGACGCGGTGCTGGTGGCCACGCCGGATCATACGCACGCCGTCGTCTGCCTGGCCGTGATCGGCAAGGGCAAAGGACTCTATTGCGAAAAACCGCTGTGTCGCACGGTGCAGGAAACGCGCGTGGTCACCGAGGCCGCCCGTAAGGCCGGCGTCGCCACGCAGCTCGGCAACTTCGGCCACTCCAGCGAGGACATCCGGCTGTACTGCGAGTGGATCTGGGACGGCGCAATCGGCGACGTGCAGGAAGTCCACGCCTGGACCACCACAGGGGCCCACCGCTGGACCGATCTGACGACGCGACCGACGGACACGCCCCCTGTGCCGGCGGGATTCGACTGGGAGCGTTGGCTCGAGCCCGTGCCGCGGCGGCCGTACCATCCGGCTTATGCGCCGGTCCGATGGCGAGCCTGGTGGCAGTTCGGTTCCGGCACGATCGGCGACTTCGCAGTTCACCATCTGGACCCGGCCTTCTGGGCCTTGAAGCTCGACCAGATGGATCGCTACTCAGTCGAGGCCAGCAGCTACGGCACGACCGAGGAGGTCTGCCCCGCCGCGTCGCTGATCTATTATCATATCCCGGCCCGCGCGGGCATGCCGCCGGTCCGGATCACGTGGTACGAAGGCGGCCTGATGCCGCCGCGACCGGCTGAGCTGGAGGCCGGCCGCAGCGTCGAGGAGAACGGGCTCATGTTCATCGGCACGAAGGGCACGATCCTCGGCGAAGGCTGGGGCCGCTCGCCGCGGATCATTCCCGAAACCAAGATGCGGGCCTACAAGCGGCCGGCCAAGACCCTGCCCCGCGTCGCGGGCCACCATCGCAACTGGCTCGACGACGTCAAAGGCAAGGGCCGCCCGAGCACGCACTTCGACTACGCCGGGCCGCTGACGGAATTCTGTCTCATGGGCAACGTCGCCCTGCGATCGGGCAAGAAGCTCGACTACGACGCCAAGGCCATGAAGATCCTCAACGTCCCCGAGGCCAACGAGTTCCTGACGCCCCACTACCGTGAGGGCCGGACGCTCTGAAGTCCTATTGGTCCTATCTGTCCCATGAGTCCTATAGGACGAATAAGACCTATAGGACTCATAGGACCCGCCTGGCTCATTGACCGGTCCTGTCCCATCGGCTATACTATTCTCTGGAAATCGAAGGCGAATATTGCCATGGCCGGAATTCGAGAGAGGAGAACAGAGCATGGCCGCGACGAGGGACAGACAGGCTTTCTCCACGACCGTCCTGCTCATCGCGATCTGTGCCGTGGCGCTCCCCGCCGAGGCCAAGTACGGCGGCGGCACCGGCGAGCCCAACGATCCCTATCAAATCTGGTCGGCTGAACAACTGAACGCCATCGGCGCCGACCCCAACAGTTGGGACAAGCATTTCAAGCTCATGGCGGATATCGACCTGTCCACCTATGCCGAAACGGGCTTCAATGTCATCGGTCCGAATCCGATGCGCACCAGATCCAAAGACCCGTCCGGCTTGGGCGGCCCTTTTACCGGCGCTTTCGATGGCGACAACCATATCATTTCCAATCTCACATGGCCCTCCGCGAGGCAAGGCCCCGCAGGGCTCTTTGGATGCGTCTCCGGATCAGGAGGCGAGGTCAGGAATCTGGTCTTGGCGAATCCTGTCCTGGCTCTGAGCCAGGATTCTTACGGGGCCCCGCTCGCTGTGACTCTCAGAGGGGGCACGCTGACGAACTGCCATGTTCGAGGCGGCCGGGTGTCCGGAACGGATTACGTTGGCGGACTGGTGAGATTCAATGACAACGGAACGATCAACGATTGCAGTGCCGAGATCTCCGTCGAGGGAAACGATTGGGTAGGTGGCTTGGTCGCCCACAATCGCGGCACGATCGCCAAATGCCACGCGGGCGGGAACGTGACGGGCGGCGAGCAGATAGGCGGCCTGGTGGGACTCAATGAGGGGAGCATTACGGACAGTCACGCCGTGGGGGACGTCAATGGCATCGAGAGCGTTGGCGGACTGGTTGGGGACAGCTATCGCGGCACGATGAAGGGCTGTTATGCAACAGGCAATGTGACCGGTGAGGAGTACGTCGGTGGATTGGCCGGCGACAGCGGGCCGGAGACGGTGGACTGCTATTCCACCGGTTCCGTGACAGGCACGCGGTATGTTGGCGGATTGATCGGACTGGCCCCTTATCGAATCGAGAATTGCTGTGCGACGGGCGACGTTCAGGGCGGGGAGTATGCTGGTGGACTGGCGGGAGAGGTTTTCGGCTCGCTCCTGAACTGCTTTGCTGAAGGCGACGTGGCGGGCGACAACTACATTGGCGGCCTGGCGGGGCACAACTGGGGCGCTGTCACCAACTGTTATGCGACCGGCAGCATCCTTGGACCCGATGGGGCCGGCGGTATGGAGCAAGTCGCCGGGGATCCTCGCGACTTGTCCACGCTCAGAGACCCTCATGGAGGCCCTGCCGTGCCTGCCACCATCGCCGGCGGCCTGGTCGGATGGAACAGTGGCGCCATCCTGAACAGCTACTCCACCAGCGAAGTTCGGAGGACTCGCGACGCTGGGGGCCTCGTGGGGATCGCAAGTACCTCCGCCCGCGTCACCGGCTCGTTCTGGGACGTCGAAGCGAGCGGGCAAACCGCCAGTGCTGGCGGCGTCGGCAAGACCACCGCCCAAATGAGGACCCGGGCCACCTTCTTTGGCTGGGGCGCATTCGACAGTCGGGGAGCCTGGACGATTGACGACGGCAATGACTACCCGCGATTGTCCTGGGAGAACAGGCCCGGCCGGCTCATCGATTGGCCCTACCCGGCGGGCGAGGGCACACGGGAGGCTCCCTACCAGATCCGTACCGCGGAGGAGTTGCTCCTGATCGGCTGGTTTCCGTCTCAGTGGAGCAAGCGCTTTGAACTGATGGCGGATGTTGATCTGTCCGCATGCGATCGCGCCGCATTCACGATCGGCGACAGAACGACTCCGTTCGCCGGCGTGTTCGAAGGAAATGGCCACACGATCTCGAACTTCCGTTACATAACGGAAGACGAGTCTGCCGCAGGGCTCTTCGGACGAGTCGCCGATCCGAACGCCGAGATCCGGAACTTGGGATTGATCGATCCGAGTGTGAACGCGGAGGGAGGATACAACGTCGGTTCTCTCGTGGGATACCTTGTCCGCGGCGTCGTCACAAACTGCTATGCAAAGGGCGGCACGGTCCTTGGAAGGCGCTGCGTCGGAGGTTTGGTCGGATTGAACGACCAGGCCGCCGGGTGGCCGCCGCGGGCGCACGCGTTCCTGACGGAGTGCTATTGCACCAGCAACGTCGTCGGCGATTTTGAGGTCGGCGGACTGGTGGGCTGGAATATGAACGGCCTGATTGCCAACTGCTATTCGGCAGGCGCCGTCGATGCGAGGAATTCCGTCGGTGGCCTCGCCGGCGAGAACGACGGCACAATCATGCACTGCTATTCGATCGGCACCGTCGCAGGCGAGACGCGGGTTGGCGGCCTGGTGGGAGAGAATCTTGGCCCCTACGCGACCGTTATCGCCTCTTTCTGGGATATCGATGCCAGTGGCCGACCGACCGGCCCGGCTGGGGTCGGTCTGCGGACTGCCGCGATGAAGACCGCACGCACATTCCTCGACGCCGGGTGGGATTTTGTCGACGAGACCGCGAATGGCACCGAGGACATCTGGTGGATTCTCGAAGGCGAGGACTATCCCCGGTTGCTTTGGGAAGCGCCATAGTCTCCAGGACCTTTCGCATCATGGCGAGTCACTCCCTCTTTTTGTCTTGTCGTTCGATTCCCGCGGGGGTATAGTGCAGGCGAATTTGCGTCGCCCGTCCGGGCGCGCGTAGCGCCGGCTCTGTGGGAGACATCGGCATGGACAGGAAGTCACTACACTCCGACATCTGGAACCTTTCAATAAGGGGCAGACCCATGACTAGCGAACACTCCGAACGATTCCCGATCCGAACCACCTGTTGCCCGTGCGGCGGGCACGACCATTCAGCCGGGATCAGCCGGCGAGGATTCCTCCAGAGCGTCAGCGGCGCGGCGGCCATCGGGACGGCCCTGAGCGGCCTGACGTGGTCTGCCGTCTCCGCGGCCGACACCGGCGACCGGGCCGGCCCTCAGCGTCGAGCCCTTGTCGTCAGGCCCATCCTGACCTACGACACGCCGACGCCGCGGTCGCAGACGAGCTGGCGATCCTGGGGCGGCATCCAGACCCAGCAGCAGTCCCTGGAGGAACTCGCCCGGATTCAGAAAGAGCTCAACGCGATCAAGCAGCGGGCGGACTTCCCCCTGGAGATCGTCAAGCCCGTCGGAGTCCGCAACGCGCAGGAACTGGCGAGCATCGGCGATCTGGGACAGGCCGACGTCTGTCTCGTGTACGCGGCCGGGGCCGGAATGGACCTCTTCGACGCCATCGCCAAGCAGACCAAGAATATGCTGATCTTCTGCCGGCACAAGTCCGGGCCGGTCTATCTCTGGTACGAGATCATCAGCCCCCGCTATCTGCGTCAGCACACCGACGCCCTCAAGGTTCAGGGCCTCGACGACGGCGACGTCGTCGTGGACAACCAGGACGAGCTGCTCTGGCGGCTGCGAGCCCTGTGCGGCCTGCAGAACACGATCGGCACTCGGATCGTCGCGCTTGGCGGTCCCGGCGCCTGGGCGCAGCCTGCCGGCGTCGTGCCCGACAAGGTCCGCCAAAAATGGAAGTTCGACATCCAGACCGTCAGCTATGCCGATATGGGCAAACTGATCAAGGAGGCCATGGCGGACGAGGCCGCGATGAAGCTGGCGAGAGAACGCGCCTCGGCCTACCTCAAAGATGCCGGCGTGACGCTCGAGACCAGGCGGGAGTTCGTGGACAACGCGTTCCTGCTCGACCAGGTCTTCCGCGGCG
>JBDKUU010000335.1:0-2765 GCA_039679525.1 Phycisphaerales bacterium
GTGGGATATCCCCGAGCTTCGCACGCTTCTGGAGGATATTCTCCCGCACAACACCAGCTTCGAAGATTTCGAAGTCGAGCACGAATTCGAGAAGATCGGCCGCCGCACGATGCTGCTCAACGCCCGCCGCATCCATCAGCAGGAGCAGGAAACGGAAATGATCCTGCTGGCCATCCAGGACATTACGATCCGCAAAGAGCAGGAAGAGAAGATCCAGGAGCATCAGCGGGAATTGGCCTCGCTGACGGAAGCGCTTCTGCTGGCCGAAGAGCGGGAGCGGCATCGAATCGCCCTGGTGCTGCACGACTCGATCGGGCAGTCGCTGGCGTTCTCCAAGCGGGAGATCGGCGTCCTGCAGAAGCAGTCGTCGGAGACCGTCCGCAAGGGGCTGGAATACGTCAAGGAGCAGATCGACCTGGCCGTCCGCCAGACGCGCGATCTGACGTTCGAATTGAGTCCCACGACGCTGCACACGTTCGGCCTGGAGGCGGCTGTCGAAGAGCTTGCGGAGCAGGTCGGGGCGCGTGAGCGCCTGCATTTTCACTTCGAGGCGACCGACGAGGACAAGCCGCTCACCGAGCAGGTCCGCACGCTGTTATATCGTGCGGCGAGGGAGCTGCTTTTGAATATCATCAAACATGCCGAAGCGCAAAACGTAGCGATTCATATTGACCGCGTGAACAAAAGCGTCAGAATGGTGATCGAAGACGACGGAAAGGGATTCGACGTGTCGCAGCTTGAGCGAGCCGCACGTCCGGAAGGTTTCGGATTGTTCAGCATCCGGGAGCGGCTAACCTACGTGGGCGGTCGGTTCGCCATTGAGTCGCGACCGGGACGAGGGACGAAGGTGACTCTGATCGCACCGCTAAACCGAGAGAATCTGGTCAAGTCGAGGAGTGGAAAAACATGAGCATCAAGGTACTGATTGTGGACGATCATGCGATAGTACGCCACGGATTGAGCCGGTCCATCCAGCAGCAGGAGGATATGGAAGTGGTCGGCCAGGCGAGCGACGGGCACGCCGCCGTCGATATGGCCCGCGAGCTGACCCCCACTGTGGTTCTGATGGACGTGAGCATGCCCGCGTTGAATGGAATCGAGGCGACGCGAGCGGTCCTGCGGGAGTCGCCGGGCTCGCGGGTGATCGCCCTGTCCATGCACTCGGCCAAGCGGTACGTGCGGGAGATGTTCCGCGCCGGCGCGTCGGGCTATCTGCTCAAGGACTGCGAGTTCGACGAGCTGGTCCAGACGATCCGCCTGATCGCGGAGGGCCAGACCTACATCAGCCCGGCGATCAGCCGCATCGTCGTCGAAAACTACGCCCACGGCGGCACGCCCGAAGAGAAGGAAAGCGCCTTCTCCGTCCTCACGCAGCGGGAACGCGAGGTCCTGCAATTGATGGCCGAGGGCCACAGCACCAAGCAGATCGCGATGCAACTGTTCATCAGTCCCAAGACCGTCGAGGCCCATCGCCTCCGCATCATGAACAAGCTCGACATCGACAACGTCGCCCTGCTGACGAAGTACGCCATCCAGGAAGGCCTCACTCCGCCGGAGCCGTGAACGCCTAACCCGCGAGACCCGCGAAGAGTTGCCGCGTGTACTGTACGCTCTGCTTGAAGGCGTCGATCGCCTTCATCGTGTTCGCGGAGCCGGTCTCCACGGCCTGCTCCAGGACCAGCAGCGGCTTGATCCCGATCTTCACCAGGTGGGCCGCGAGACGTCCGTAGTCGATGTCGCCGGGGCCGAAGACCTCGGACCAGATCTGGTTTTGCGACTGACGAAGGTGCAGTTCGCTGATCCGCGGCCCGTAGTGCTCCAGCACGTCGAACAAAGCCACCTGCGAATTCCCCGCCCCGCGATAGACCCAGTGGGCGTCCAGGCACAGCGTGACGTGGGCCGGGTCGGTCCCCACCATCATGTGGTGAAACTCGCGTGCGGCGTTCCGCAATTCGATGTCGTGATTGTGGTACGCCAGCGTCATGCCCATCTTCTTGAGGGCCGCCCCCAGCTTGTCCATGGCCGCGGCCTGGGTCTCGAGCTGTTCGTCCGTCTTGTTCTGGGGCCCGCCCCACTGGATCGGACTGGGATTGGTCACGATGATCCGCGTGCCGGCGGCCTTGGCCTTCGTCGCGGCCGCCAAGACCTCGTCGATGCTCTTATCCGCCTGACCCGCCTCGTGCAACGTGCTGTTGACGTACAGCGACCGCATCTCCAGCCCATGGTTCTTCAATAGCGGCGTCATCTGCTCGATCTGCTCCGGCCCCCCCGGCTCGAATCCGTCGAGTCCGCTGGCGGCCACCTCCGCGAAGCCCGCATCGAGCGAGGCAGCGAAGTCCCTGCCCTCGCGTTGAAAGAAGACGCCCCAGGAATATTGATTGCACGCGACATGGAGCTTTCCCCCGGCGGCCTTCGCGACAGTCCCAAACGCCCCGGGCATCGCAGCCAGCCCCGCCGCCAACACCGTCCCCCTGAGAAACTCCCGCCGAGAAGAACCGTCGTTCGCCATGATCGAAGACTCCCAACCCGTCATCCAGAACCAAGTTTTCGAAAACGCAATCATCAGTATGCCCCCATCCGCGACCCCGGGCAAGGTCAAATGTCCGTGAGAACGAACCGGGGGTGCATGACCGCGTCTGCACGCCCCCGGCGTCCGTGGCCGCGCAGACCCATCGCATCTGTCAGCCTCCCCCTGTGCAGGCGTCCGGACACACAATGGCGTCACAATCGCAGCGACGGCACAGAGAGCACGCCCGAAGCGGTCG
>JBDKUU010000336.1:0-1853 GCA_039679525.1 Phycisphaerales bacterium
GGCTCGAAGTCCCGACAGGTCTGAGGTTTGTGCTCG
Source organism: Phycisphaerales bacterium (assembly GCA_039679525.1). GTDB lineage: Bacteria > Planctomycetota > Phycisphaerae > Sedimentisphaerales > Anaerobacaceae > PLanc-01. The sequence continues at coordinate 37 of JBDKUU010000336.1, forward strand.
TGGATCAGGCAGCGGCGGCTCGTCATGTCGTAGAAGTAGCAGGGGGCCGGCGACGACGGCCGGACGCGGTGGTTCTGCGTGTACCATTCCACGACGCGCAGAATGTCCTGGGGCAGGCGGTCCAGCTCGTCTTCCTTGAAGGGAGGGATGCTGATGAACGCACAGCACGCTCCGCACTGCTTGCACTGACCGAGGGTCTCCCTCTCTGCGGGGGCGGTCACCCGCAATTCTTTCTTCCATTTCGCAGTCACGCTGTCTCTCGTTCTTCTCTAATGCCTATGTACTTCCCGGCGGCCTGATCCCTCGCCTGAACGTACGCGGGGATCGGGATCATCACCCGATGCCGTGAACACCGTCTTTATCGGCACGAGGAAGGCGAGACTGTCGTGATTCGTGCTGCGACTTGATTCAGGAGCGCGAATGGCCGGGCCTCGCGCAGGCTGGGCGTATCGCGTCCATATTCTCTCGTGTCGAAATATGGGACGTGGGCGCGGGCGGAGAATGCGACATCGGGAACGACGGCCGCATCATCGCCCGATAAGTGCGGCGTGGAATTCGACAGGCCGGGGCTGGAGACCCGCTGTCCAGCCCCGGCCAGGATGCGTCTCCGAAGAGACTACAACGTTTTACGTCTCCGCAGCCAGCCGAGCAGTCCGACGCCGAGACTGCCGAGCACGACGGCTTCGGGAGCGGGGATCGTCGCAGGGCCGACTCCGCCGCCGCCGGTCAGCGTGAATTCCGCCGTCCAGCCCACCTCCGTGATCGTGCTGCCGCCGGGGAAGGTCAGGTGGATCGCGTCGCCGTTGTTCTCCACCTGCCAGATCAGCTCGGGGAACGTGCTCTCAATCGGGGTGAGGCTTTCGACGGTCGGATTGAACCCGCTGAAAGTCATGTCCCACTGGCTCGTTCCGAGCGAGCCGGTTCCCGACGTCTGCGAGACCCGCAGCGTGTCGGAGTCGAAGTCCGCGTTCCACCCGAGGGTGCTCACGGGATCGAAGGCTTCGAACTCGACGAATTCGTCATCGTCGCTCCGGATCACCGCCTGTGGCTGAATGCCGGAGGCGCCCGCCGGCACAAGACCATTGGCGGGGTCGAAGTAGTTCGTCGCGCCGCCTCCGAAGGTCAGCGTCCCTGTGATTGTGTTCCCTGTCCAGTCGTCCTGGGCCCAGGCGGATGAGCCCAACAGAACAAGGGCAGCCGCGTAGACCATCCAGTGTTTCATACCCATACTCCTTTCTTTGGGGCTTGACTTGAGTTGCGTGGGTGTTCATCGCCCTTTTGAACAAGACTACCAAAGCATCGTCTGCCGTGTTGTCATCAGAATGATCGATTTGCGGGGGGGAAAGACTCTAGGGGAAACGCCGCATTCTTGAGGAAGGAACGGACAGATCCGGAATCCGCTGCCCGGCCCGGAGGGCCGCTGCGTGCCCGGACGGGGGAGTCTTTCGGGAGAAAAGGGGACATTCTACTTTTTGGTCGGGAGAAAAGGGGACATTCTACTTTTTGGTCCACGATCCCGGCTTGGTTCGGGTGACGCGTGGTGCTTGGTGGAAAAGTAGAATGTCCCCTTTTCCCACCCCAAACCGTGCCATTGGCGAATGGCGCAAAATGCCCGCCGGCCCGTCGCGCAGCGTCGAGCCGGCGGACCCTGGATCTGTTCGTTCCTTCCTTTTGCTCCGCGATCCTAATTCGGCCGACCTCGTCGCAGAAGCGGTCATGCACCCGTGCTTCTTCGTCACTTAATCCTTGTATTCCCCACGGACGGAGACGATAATACTCCATGGAGAGACTCCCTCGATGACGTTGCGTCATGTGTC
>JBDKUU010000337.1:0-4904 GCA_039679525.1 Phycisphaerales bacterium
CCGCGTTTCGTGTTCTTCCAGAGCAGCGAGGGCACGCCGCGAGGCAGCCTCAACGAGCCCGTGACTCCGTGGCGCACCATCGCCACCGACAAGAGCATCTTCCCCCGCGGCTGCCTGGCGTTTCTCGCGACGACGCTGCCGCAGGTGCAGGACGGCCAGATGTCCGTCCGGACGTTCACGGGCTTCGCTCTCGACCAGGACACCGGCGGGGCGATCCGAGCCCCGGGCCGCTGCGACATCTACATGGGCGAAGGCGATGAGGTTGGGCAACTGGCCGGACAGACCTACCAGGAAGGACGGCTCTACTACATCTTCGCCAAGCCCCAACTCCCGGCGACGCAGCCCGTGACACCGGCAGGGCCCACCCAGACCGGCGGCAAACAGGTAGTCCTGCCGCAGAGCACGCCGGCCCCGAGTCATACGAACTGAAGGTCGACGAGTGTCGCAAACGTGAAGCGTCCGTAGGGGCAACCCCCCGTGGTTGCCCTCTTGGGACGTCCCGGCAAGGGCAGGCACGGGGGCCTGCCCCTACGTGTGCATTCTCTAGGGCGTCACGCGCACGCCGCGGACGAACGCGTTGGCTTTGACGTCTTCCGCGGTCAGCGGCCTGCCGTTGATGCGCACGTTCTGGAACAGGACGTCGCTGACGGCGTGCGTTTCGTCGAAGCCTGTCAACTCGATCTTCGGCCGCTCGGCCGTCGCGGCGATGTCTTTGAACGTCACGCCGTCGATGTGGCCCCGCTCGGGGTCCCTGGTCCACACGAACGACCCGATCCACAGCGAGATCAATCGCGGCGACTCCTCGATGCGGATGTTCTCGAACCGCACGTTGCTCACGCGGGCCGCATCGCAGTGGAACACTCGAAGCGTCCACTCCCGGCCCTTGTCGTGGATCACGTCGCAGCCCTCGAACCGCACGTCGTCGACGTTCTCGCGGATCTCGGCCCCGACGCTTAGCGCGTGGGCCACCTCGTTCCAGAGCACGCAATTTCTTGCGAGGATCCGCCGGGTTTCGCCCTGGCCTTTGTCGGCCTTGACGACGATCAGGTCGTCCAGCGTGCGGATGAAACAGTCCTCGACCGTCACGTCCCGGCTGTTGCAGATGTCCACGCCGTCGGAGTTGGCCCGGTAGCCGATGAGCTTGACGTTCTTCACCGTCACGCGGTCCGACTGACGGATCGGAATAGTCCAGACGCTCGAGTCCTTGAAGATGACGCCCTCGATGGCGATGTCCCGGCCGCGGACCAGCATCAGATTCCGCGAGTGCGTCGGGCACAGGCTGCCGTCGATGACGCCTCGCCCGCGAACGGCGATGTTGTCGCCCTCCAGCGTGAAGACCGGGCCGCGTCGATCGCCCTTGCCCTTCACGACCGCGCCGGCGGCGATGTACACGGTCTTGCCGCTGCCGACCTTCACGTCGTTGACCTCATGAACTCCCGGCCCGAAGTAGACCACGTTCGGATCGTCCGGCCGCGGGGCAGGGCCCTCGGGCGGATTCGCGAACAAATGCAGCGCGCCGACCCAGTTGCCGTTGATTTCGACCGTGATGGGCTTGGGCTCGGCCAACGAGAACGTGAGCCGCCGGCCCTCGACGGCCGGGACGATCTTCAACGAACTGGGCAGGACCTTCGCCGACGTGATGGTCTGGGGCCAGGTCACGCTCACCGTCGCCGGCCCCCGCATATCGAAGTATCCGAACGAGGCTTTCTCGAAGTATTGGGCGGAGTTGACCTTGTCGTCCATCGCCTTCCAGCGAAGGGCCGGATCGGCCGGGGCAACCTTCACCGTGTACAGAGGAATGTCCGTGTCGTTGACCTGGACCGCGTAGTCGCTGGACCGCTCCTCGCCCGCCGGGATCCGGCCGATGTTCTCCTGGGCGAGTCCCGCGGCCGCCGCGAATAAAAGGATCAATCCGGCGAAGGTTCTCTGCGTTTTGCTTGTCCTGCCGACGAGTCCGTTCATCGATTCACTCCCTGGCACAGCTCGAAATCGTATGTTCTGTCCCCACGCGTGGAGTGTAGGTCCGAACGGGCTCCAGTGCAAGGGAAAGCGGGGGGAAGGGGCCGGAGGCGGGTGCATGACCGTAGTGACGTGAGCATCGTGAGCAAGTCGCCTTCGATTCCACGCGTGCCGAAGCTCTTTCACAGGCGCATCGAAGGTGGCGAGAAGAGAACGTGAGCAGAGAGGATTCGGAGTCGCTCCGCCTCGATGTTCCTACCTTCTTTCCTTCTTACGTTCTTACCTTCTAGTCACATCCGGCAAACCCGGTTCTTCGTACCAGCGGTGGAAGAACGCCGCCAGCGAGCCGCCGTGGACGGTCTCGAAGCATCCGCGGAAGTAGTCCAGCGTCAGCAGTTGATCCGCCGGACCCGCGAAGACGGCCTTGAATCCCTTGAAGAACGGCTCGTCGCCGATCTCGGCCCGCAAAGCGTCGAGGGCCAGCGCCCCCTTGATGAAATACAGCGACGGGAATATGCGAGGGTCGGAGATGGGCAGCTCGCCGAAGGGAGCGTACGGCCACAGCGGCGAGAAGGCAGACGCCGGCAGACCCAGGGTCGCCGCCGCCTGTTCGACCGTTTGGCCTTTGTCGTGGCACGATTTGAGATAATCCAGCAGGATGACCAGCTCGGCGTAGCTTTGGCGGTACGCGGCCATGTTCGCGGCGTACGTGTCCCGCCCGGCGAATCGCTCCATGGACAGGTTGTCCGTGTACTCCGAGACGCCCTCGGCCAGGTAGTTCGGGAGTTGGACCCGGTACGCGTTCCACTGGTGGGCCATCTCATCGACCAGCACGGTCGCCGGCGGCGTCGTGTACGAGTCTCCGATGGCCGCCGAGAACCATACGGCCTTGGACAGCATGACCATTCCTTTGGCCGCCAATCCCGTATTGCCCTCGCGCGGGAAGACCTCGACGATGCGAAGCGCCGGCCAGGGATAGTCGCCGAGGATCTCCTCGAGGAACGGCAGGACTTTTGTCGTCATCCGCTCCATCTTCTCCTTCGCGTACTCGACGTCGTCCGCCGAGCAGTAGATGCTCACGGGCACGCGGTCGCGGTAGACCGCCTCCTCGACGACGTACGGATACACGGCCAGCGGGTAGGGCAGCACGCCGCTGGCGAAGGGGATCTCGTAGGTGAACCGCCGCCGGTCGCCGTCCAGCGGCTCCTGGGATTTCAGGATTCCCGACGTCACGCCCGTCCAGCCCTGCGGCACGGTGATCGAGACTCGGCCAGTGCCTGTCCCGACCTCGAGAGACGGATAGTAGTAGAGGTGACTGGAGTATACCGAGTCCCGCGTGATTTGGCCGTAGACGAGATTGTCTGTGGTCGACGGATTCAGGTAGTAAGCGTAGAGACTGTCCTTCGTGTGGCTGTATGCGAGTTCCAGGGTGCATTCCTGCGGCAGGCCGGCCAGATTCATCGTGCACGTGTACACGCCACACTCCACAGGCGGCACTTGCTCGAATGCGTACGGCACATCCCCCCCGGAACTCGTTTCGCGGAGGTACTCCATGCGGGCGGGCTTGAGGAAGTAGCAGACGAAATTCGGTTCGCCGGAGTTCTCGGCCACGTGCAGCCGGGCCTTGATGGCCATGGTCCCGCCGTTGGGGTCCACGTCCAGGTCGAGCTCCGTCTCCCGAATCACCGTCGCTCCCGCCAATGAGCACGCGATCAAAACGACGGCCGCCGCCGCCCCGACTCTCGCCTTCGCCCGCATCCCCGCTCCGCCACCCTGTCCGATCAAACTCCGCATCATCATCGTCACCTCCGACAGCAGCCTCGAACCGAAAACGACACGCTCACACCATTATAACAACTCAACCGGCCGGATGGGTCTGGGAATACGTCAGGATGCCTCGCAAGAAACGCGTGAGGTGCAGGGAATCTGGATCGGCTCCAGCGACGAGTTCCTGCGTTCTTGCCTTCGCTTCTTCTTCTGTCACGGCGTCGGCCCGGCCGGCTGGCTCGGCGGGCTCGGCTGACTCGGGCGCGCCGGAGGTACGCGGAGGATGAAGTCCCGGATTCCGAAACGTATCGTGCAGAACCACTGATAAGCCTTCCCGCCACGGGGCAGCGGTATGTACTGGGTGGAGCCCATCATGAAGCGAGGTCCGCTGTTGGGCGAGTGGAAGGTCAGCTTGAGTCTCTCATAGGGGTCTGCCACAAGCTGGACGGATACGCTTTTCGCCGAACAGATGCCCATGGGGTCCATGTTCGCAAGCAGGTACGTGAGCACTTCGGGCGCCTTTCCGGGCTCATTGCTTGCCTCCAACAGCAGACCCTCGTCCGTCACCCGGGCGGTCTGGGCGCGAATCCCCATTCCCTTGTACCCGGGGAACGGCGCGTATCCCTGCCGGTTGATGTCGTTCTGAATGCGAACGAGGACGTTCCGCCGATCGGTCGGCGCCAGCGCGACGATGAGCAGGCACAGGCATAATACAGCCAGCCCCGCGGCGACAATCGGCCCTCTGCGTCTCATTTTCTCCCTTCACACTCGACCAAGGGGACGACAAGCCTCGTCCGCGTCTCGCCCGCTCGGCGTTCTCATCACGTCGCGGTCTTCGGCTTCGATAGGAATCGATTGTAGCGTCGGCTCGGCGGAAATGCAAGACGGCCGCGGTTAGGGCAACGTCGCAAGGAGCGACTTCATGGCCCCGGTCACGGCCGGGCCGTAACACTGCGTGTCGCGGACGTGGAAGATGAAACGGTTCGTGGCGTTGGGATCGGGCGTCCAGTCGGTCCCGTCGGGGCCTGTGCCGGTGAGCTTGATGGGATCGAACGAGAAGACCGCGTCGCCGGTCTCGGCGTTCCTCCGGGGCGTCGCTCCGACCCGCGTGATCGCATAGCCCCCGGCGTGGAAGAAGCCGGCCGTACACCACATGTTGCGGTCTCTGGCCGCCTGGT
>JBDKUU010000338.1:0-3667 GCA_039679525.1 Phycisphaerales bacterium
GCTGGAATCCGGTGACAGCCATTGGAACAACTCCCCTGCTTTGCGGAACGCTTCTCGGTCGCCATACCGACGGATGTAGTCCAGGGTGCGAAGCACTTCCTGCAGATCGGTCGGATAGTAGTCTGCCCGAAGAAACCACAGGCACCGATCCCGGTACGTGTCGACTAACTGGTTGACTTGCCGCCGAAGATCTTCATCGATTGGATTCATGATCAGCGTACGCTATCATGTTCCCACGGGATCGACAAGTCCCCTTCCCTTTCCCGGCAGGTTTTATGGTTGACGATCCCCGCGTCCCGGCCTTTAATCTCTATTTCGTGTGCAGACCACGCGCATCTGCAAGTCAGGAGTGACACCGTTGCAGGAAGGAGCAGGCGATGGCACAGAACGCCAACTATATCGCGGTGGACCTTGGGGCCGAGAGCGGCCGAGTCATGCTGGGCCGGGTGGCCGACGGCCGGCTGAGCCTGGAGCAGGTGCATCGCTTCGCCAACGGACCCATCCAGGAGCAGGACTCGCTGCGATGGGATTTCGACAGGCTGATGACCGAGATCAAAACCGGCATCGGCATGGCCGCTAAGAAGGCGGACGGCCAGGTCAAGGGCATCGGCGTGGACACCTGGGGCGTCGACTTCGGCCTGCTCGGAACCGACGGCCGTTTGCTTGAGAAGCCCTACCATTACCGCGACAGCCGCACCAACGGCATGATGAACAAGGCCTTCGCCAGGATGCCCAAACGCGAGGTCTATGAGAACACCGGCATCCAATTCATGCAGCTCAATTCGCTCTATCAGCTCCTGGCCATGCGTCTGACGAACCCCGACACGCTCGCCAAGGCCGACAAGCTGCTGTTCATGGCGGACCTGTTCTCCTATTTCCTCTGCGGCCGGCCCTTCGGCGAGTACACGCTGGCCAGCACCTCGCAGATGATGGACATGAAGACGGGCCGGTGGTCCAAGGCGATCTTCAAGGAGCTTTCGCTGCCGCTGGAGATCATGCCCCACGTGACGAGGCCCGGCACCGTGGTCGGCGAGTTGACGCCCGAACTAGCCAAGGAAATCGGCTGCGGGCGGATCCCTCTGATCGCGATCGGCTCGCACGACACCGCCTCGGCGGTTCTCGGCGTCCCCGGCCAGGGCGACCGCTGGGCGTACCTGTCCTCCGGGACCTGGAGCCTGATGGGCGTCGAGATTCCGCAGGCGATCGTCAACGACAAGACCTTCGCCTATGAATTCACCAACGAGGGCGGCGTGGAGAACACGATCCGCCTGCTCAAGAATATCATGGGCCTCTGGCTGGTCCAGGAATGCAAGCGGCAGTGGCAGCGAGAGGGCCAGGATCTCTCGTACGGCGAGCTCACGAAGATGGCGAGCAAAGCGAAGCCCTTCTTCGGATACGTCAACTGCGACAACAGCGACTTCCTCGCCCCCGGCGACATGCCTGCCCGCATCAACAAATGCCTGTCGGATACGGGCCAGAAGCCCACGCAGGACAAAGGTCAGATGGTTCGCCTGGTCCTCGAAAGCCTGGCTCTGAAGTACCGCACGGTGCTCAACGCGATCGAGGATGTCACGGGCATCTCCGTCGAAACGCTCCACATCGTCGGCGGCGGGATTCAGAACGAGCTGCTCTGCCAGTTCACCGCCGACGCCACCGGGCGAAAGGTCGTCACGGGCCCCATCGAGGCCACCGCCAGCGGCAACATCCTCATGCAGGCCAAGGCCGCAGGCCAGCTCAAGAGCATCGACGAGGCCCGGCAGGTCGTTCGCAATTCGTTTGAAATGAAAGAGTATCGCCCCCAGAATGCCGGTCTCTGGGACCAGCAGTACAGACAATTCGCGGCAAAGAAATGAACCCTTGCGACCGAATCATCTCTGCGACTTCGTAGGATGGGCTTGGGCCCATGCGGACAAACACATGGGCAGGACAGCATAGGCGAAAGCCCATCCCACATGAGCAATGCCGGATGAATCGGCCACGGGAAGGAGATAACGGCTTTGACCATCGAAGAACTCGAACAACAACTGGACAGCTTCAAGGCGGCAGAGCGGAAGAAGGCCCTGACGTCGCTTGTCAAGAAGGCCCAGGCCGGCGAGATCGCTCTGCCCGAGCCCGGGCGATTCGTGAACCTCCACTGCCACACGTTCTTCTCCTACAACGCCTACGGCTACTCGCCGACGAAATTCGCGTGGCTGGCCCGCAAGGCGGGTCTGGCGGTCGTGGGCACGACGGACTTCGACGTGCTCGACGCGCTCGACGAATTCCGCTCGGCGTGCCAACTGCTCGGCCTCAAAGGCTGCTCGGGACTCGAGACGCGGGTCTACGTGCCCGAGTTCGCCACGCGAGTGATCAACTCCCCCGGCGAGCCCGGCATCTCGTATCACATGGGCGTCGGCTTCCCGAGTTCGAAGGTCCCCGCCTCGCAGCGGAAGTTCCTCAAGAGCCTCAAAGAGACCGCCCAGCAGCGAAACCGCGTCCTCATGGAGCGCGTCAACAAGTACCTCAGCCCGGTCGAGCTCGACTACGAGGCCGACGTGCTGACGCTGACGCCCGCCGGCAACGCGACCGAGCGGCACATGTGCGTCGCATACGCCCGCAAGGCCCGCGACACGTTCGGCGAAGGGACTGAAGAACTCGCCCAGTTCTGGTCGCAGAAGCTCGGGACCGACGCGAAGAAGCTCGGCCTGCCCGAGGGCCGCGACCTGATCAACACGATCCGATCCAAGACGATGAAACGCGGCGGCGTGGGTTACGTGCAGCCCGACAAGGGCTCGTTCCCTCAGATGGCCGACACGAACCGCTTCATCCTGGCCGCGGGCGGCATGCCCGTCCACACGTGGCTCGACGGCTCCAGCGACGGCGAGCAGGCGATCGAGGAATTGCTCGACGTCGCGATGAGCACGGGGGCCGTCGCGCTCAACGTGATCCCGGACCGAAACTATACGCCGGGCTCGCAGGACCAGAAGGTGAAGAACCTCTATCACGTGATGGACGTCGCCAAGCGACGGCATCTCGTCCTCGTCGAAGGCACGGAAATGAACAGTCCCGGCCAGAAGTTCGTCGACGATTTTAACTCGGCGGAGCTCGCCCCCCTGCTGCCGGCCTTCCTGACCGGGGCCCACATCGTGTACGCCCATTCGGTCCTCCAGCGCCAGTGCGGCCTCGGCTACACCAGCGCCTGGGCAAACAAGAATCTGGGAACCGCCGAACGTAAGAACGCATTTTTCGAAGAGGTGGGCGTGACACTGAAACCTCGGCAGGAAGATGCGATGGCAGAACTCGCCGATGAGGCTTCGCCAGAGGATGTTCTGAAGTTGGTGAAAGCATGATGATCGAGCCTCCCCTCGTTTGAGAGGAGGCTGAAATGTAGGGTGGGCTCTTAGCCCACGCGTTACGGTCCTTGTCGATTGCAGGAACGCGTGGGTTAAGAACCCACCCTACGGCTCATGGTTCGTAGTGACGCCGTAAGGCGTTATCTTGAGGAGTTTGAAGTGTCAAGTTCCAAGTCTGAAGTGAAGAAGGCAAGGACTCGATATCTGTCCTTTCTTGCTTCCAACTTGGCACTTCAAACTTCAAACTGGGTGCGATATGCCCTTGCGGGCACACTACAAACGGAAGAACGTGTGGTCCGTTCGACCACAAGGATGAAAGACACCGATGGAACCCA
>JBDKUU010000339.1:0-6345 GCA_039679525.1 Phycisphaerales bacterium
GTCGACAAGAATCGGTGGGGCGGCGTCCTGGGCAGGCAGGGCTGGGAACAGGCCAAGGGCTACACGGATTGGCGGAAGGTGTTCCAAAACCACGCCAAGGAGCTCGACGTGGTCTTCGTCGCCACGCCGGACCACACGCACTTTCCCCCGTCGATGACCGCGGTCTCGATGGGCATTCACTGCTACACCGAAAAGCCGCTGACCTGGTCGGTCCGCGAGGCCCAACTGCTTGCGGCCGCCTACGCCAAGAATCCCAAGGTCGTCACTCAGATGGGCAACCAGGGCCACGCGGAAGACGGCTGGCGGCGGGCGTACGAGCTCGTCAAGGCCGGCGCGATCGGCGACGTCGTCGAGTTCCACACCTGGACGAATCGTCCGATCTGGCCGCAGGGCGGCGATCGTCCGCAAGGCTCGGACCCGGTCCCCGAAACCCTGGACTGGGAAGCCTGGATCGGAGCGGCCCCGATGCGTCCGTACGTGGGTCCCAAGGGAAACGAGAAGAACGGTCCCTATCATTCCTTCAACTGGCGGGGCTTCGTCGATTTCGGCTCGGGCGCCCTGGGCGACATGGCCTGCCACACGACCGACGGCATCTACGCGATCATGAATCCGGGCTATGCCGCGACGGCTGAGCCGATCGTCATGACCGGTCCCGTCAAGGATCAGTGGCCCCTCGGCATGGTGGTCAAGAGCACCTACCGCGCCAAGGACGGCCGCCCCGGCTTCACGACTTTTTGGTACGAAGGCAAAAAGGAAGACGGGACGCCGTTCATGCCGGAAGTCCCGGAAGAGCTCAAGGTCGACAAACGCAAGCTGCCGAGGACCGGAAATCTGGTCGTCGGCACCAAGGGAAAGATGCTGGTCGAGGACGACTACTGGAACAGCCCGTACCTGATCCCGGAAGCGAAACGCAAGGAGTTCGGCCGTCCGCCGCAACTGCTCGAGCGTTCCCCGGGTCATCACGCGGAATTCTTCGCGGCCTGCCGGGGCGAGAAGCCTCGCGAGTTCAGCCAGTCCAACTGGAGCTACTCGGGCCCGATGGCCGCCAACATCCAGCTCGGCAACCTCTGCGCCCGCGCCGGAAAGACGCTCGAGCTGGACGAGTCCGGCAAGATCGTCAGAGACCCTGCGATCAACGACCTGGCTTGGCGCGAGCCTCGCGCGGGTTGGGGTCCGCTGGAGATGAAGGTCTAGGTGGTTCATGGCACGCGGAGCTCTTGGCTCCATGGTGCATGAGAGGTTACGCCTTATGAGTGAGTCAAACCATTCAAAGAAGGCCGACCGTAGTTCAGGTTTGTCACGTCGAGAATTCGTGGAGGCCGCGGCGGTTGCCGCGGCCTTCACATTCGTGCCCAGGCGCGTTCTCGGCGGGACGGGCGTGGACTCGGCCAACAACAAATTGAACATCGCCGGCATCGGGGTCGGCGGACGCGGGGCCAGCGACATCGATGGCGTCTCGAGCCAGAACATCGTGGCTCTGTGCGATGTGGATCTCCGCAGCGCGTCCGGAACGATCAAGAAGTTCCCGAACGCCAAGGTCTACCGCGATTTCCGCGAGATGCTCGAAAAAGAGCAGAAGAACATCGACGCCGTGGTCATCGGCGCGCCGGACCACATCCACGCGCCGGCTGCGATCATGGCCATGAAGCTGGGCAAGCACGTCTATTGCGAAAAGCCCATGGCCCACACGGTCTACGAGGCCCGCCGCATGACCCAGGTCGCGAAAGAGACCGGGGTCGTGACGCAGATGGGCAACCAGGGCCACGCCGGCGACGGTCTGCGGCAATATTGGGAATACATTCACGACGGGGCGATCGGTACGGTGAAGGAGGTCCACGTCTGGACCGACCGCGCCGGCACGCCGGACCGCGCCTGGTGGCCGCAGGGCGTCGATCGGCCGAAGGGCGGCGCACCGGTACCCGAAGGGCTCGACTGGGACTTGTGGCTTGGTCCCGCCCCGTGGCGTCCATACGCCAAGTTCGCCGACGGTCAGGGCGGCGACGCCGCGTATTGCCCGACCAATTGGCGAGGCTGGTGGGATTTCGGCTGCGGCGCCATCGGCGACATGGCCGTGCACAATGCGGACCCGGCGTTCTTCGCTCTGGATCTCGGGGCTCCCACGGCCGTCGAGGCCGAGACCAGCTCGGTCAACAGCGAAACGCTCCCGGTTTGGAACATTATCAAATTCGATTTCCCAGCCAAGGGCGATCGGCCGGCGATCCGGATGACCTGGTACGACGGTGCGAAGCTGCCGCCGCGACCCGCCGATCTGGACGAGGGCCTGAAGCTCGGCGACAACGGGATTCTTTTCGTCGGCGACAAAGGCTCGTTGCTGGGCGGCAGCCACGCAGGCACTCCTCGCATCATTCCCGAAGCCAAAAGGAAAGAGTACGGCCGTCCGCCAAAGACGCTGCCGAGATCGCCCGGCCATTACGAGGAGTGGATTCAGGCCTGCAAGGACGGCAAGCCGGAGGACGCCAAGAGCGGCTTCTGGTACGCAGGGCCGTTCGTCGAGGCGTTGCTCGTCGGCAATCTCGCCGTGCGGCTGCAGAAACGGATCGAATGGGACGGCGAAAAGATGCGTTCGCCCAATTGTCCCGAGGCGGACAACTACATCACGAAGTTCTATCGCGCGGGGTTCGATCTCGTGTAGTGATGTTGTGCTGAATCGAACGATGGGCCTGCGTGAATCCGCGCGGGCCCGACTTCCAGGGGCGTGGGCGTCTTGCTCGCGCCGGGACTTGCGACAGGAAGGACATACAATGAACAGGCGTCGGTTTCTTGGCGGTGCGGCGGGAGTGGCTGCGTTCACGATTGTGCCTCGTCATGTCCTGGGCGGGTCCGGGCAGGCCGCCCCGAGCGAGAAGCTGAACATCGCCGGCATCGGCGTCGGCGGCCAGGGGGCAGGGGACATCGCCAACGTCAGCAGCGAGAACATCGTGGCTCTGTGCGACGTCGATCAGAGACAGGCCGCGGACACCTTCAAGAAGCACCCGAACGCGACGAAGTACGCCGATTTTCGCGTGATGCTTGAGAAAGAGGCGAAGAACATCGACGCCGTCGTAGTGGCGACGCCCGACCACACGCACGCAGCAGCGGCCATGATGGCGATCAAGATGGGCAAGCACGTCTATTGCGAGAAGCCCCTGACGCACTCCATGTACGAGGCCCGCGAGCTGGCCAAGGCTGCCCGCGAAGCCAAGGTCGCGACGCAGATGGGCAACCAGGGCCACTCCGGCGAGGGCATTCGCCTGATCTGCGAATGGATCTGGGACGGCGCGATCGGCACGGTTCGAGAGGTTCACGCATGGACGACCCACGCGGTGTGGCCGCAGGGCTTGCAGCGTCCGAAAGAGACGCCGCCTGTGCCCCAGACGCTCGACTGGGATCTCTGGATTGGGCCCGCTCCGTATCGACCCTATCATCCCGCCTACGCGCCGACTTTGTGGCGCGGCTGGTGGGATTTCGGCACCGGCGGACTGGGCGACATGGGCTGCCACAACCTCGACCCGGTGTTCTGGGCCCTGAAGCTCGGGGCCCCGACCAGCGTCGAAGCCAGTTGCTCGATCTTCGTGCCCACAGTCACCTGGGATAAGCCCTTCAACACGGAGAGCTATCCGCAGGCTTCGATCGTGCGGTACGAATTCCCCGAGCGGGAGGGCATGCCGCCGCTGGAATTGACATGGTACGACGGCGGCCTGATGCCGCGACGGCCTGCGGAACTCGAGCCGGGCCGGCAGCTTGGCGATAAGCTCGGCGGCGTGATCTTCGTCGGCGACAAGGGCAAGCTCACGTGCGGCAGCTACGGCAATAGCCCTCGTCTGATCCCCGAGTCGCGGATGAAAGACTACAAGCGGCCGACTCCGAGCATTCCGCGGTCCGTCGGCCATCACAAGGAGTGGATCGAAGCCTGCAAGGGCGGCAAGGCGGCGGGCTCGAACTTCGACTACGCCGGCCCGCTGACAGAGATGATCCTGCTGGGCAACATCGCGGTGCGATTGAGCTTGAAGACTCAGGAGAAAGGCCTCCGATTGGCCTACGACGGGCCGAACATGAAGATCACGATGCCGGAGGCGAATGAGTTCATGAGTCGCAAGTATCGGGACGGGTGGAGCCTCTGAGAATTGATTATCGATTATTGATTATCGATTATTTCAGATGGTCCATCGTCGAGTTTGTGTAGCATCGACAGGCGAAGCTTGTCAATGGCGGTGAACGAAAGGGACAAAGACGAACACCGAGTTGTAGGATGGGCTTTAGCCCATGCGGACGATCCGCCGCATGCAGGCAAGATTACCTTTCGATGCTTCGCGTCAGCCGGGATAAGGCGATAGCCGTAGGGTGGGGCTTGCCCCACCATCTTGCTGAAGGGTATGCAGATGAATGCAGAGAAAATGAAGTGTGGAAGCCGATTGTCGCGGCGGGACTTCATGGGCACGACGGCTGCTGTGGCGGCGTTCACGATCGTGCCGCGGCACGTCCTGGGCGGCGCGGGGAATACGGCGCCCAGCGAGAAGCTCAACATCGCCGGCATCGGCATCGGCGGTCGCGGCGAGGGCGACCTCGACGAATGCCGCAGCGAGAACATCGTCGCTCTGTGCGATGTCGATGACGCCCATGCGGGCAGGGTCTTCAAGAAATACCCCGACGCCAAGAAGTGGACGGATTTCCGCGAGATGCTCGACAAGCAGAAGGACATCGACGCGGTGATCGTCGCCACGCCGGACCATCTGCATGCGGTCGTCGCGATGGCCGCGATCAAGCACGGCAAGCACGTCTACTGCGAGAAGCCGCTGACGCACTGCGTCTGGGAAGCCCGGCAACTCGCGCTCGCCGCCCGCGAAGCGAAGGTCGCGACGCAATTGGGCAACCAGGGCCAGGCCACCGAGGGCAATCGGCTGGTCTCGGAGATCATTTGGGACGGCGCGATCGGCCCGGTTCGCGAGGTCCATGCCTGGTGCAATCGGCCCATCTCGGCTCGCGGCGTCGCCCGGCCGGCGGAAACGCCGGAAGTGCCCAAGACGCTGAACTGGGATCTGTGGCTCGGCCCCGCGAAATACCGACCATATCATCCTGTGTACCTGCCGTTCGCCTGGCGGAGCTGGTGGGATTTCGGCACCGGCGTCCTCGGCGACATCGGCTGTCATCAGCTCGACCCGGTCTTCCGGGCCCTGAAGCTGGGCTATCCGCTGTCGGTCGAGGCCTGCTCCAGCAGTATGGACGAACCAGCCGTGGTGAAGGACGAGACTGCTCCCAAGTCCTCGATCGTGCGATTCGAGTTCCCGGAGCGGGAGGGCATGCCGCCGCTGAAATTGACCTGGTACGACGGCGGCTTGATGCCGGCGCGACCTCTAGAACTAGAAGAGGGCCGCAAGTTCGGCGAGGCCGACGACAACTTGTTCATCGGCGACAAGGGCAAGATGCTGGGTTATCGGCTGATCCCGGAAGCCCGGATGAAGGAGTACGGCAAGCCGCCGCAGAAGATCGAGCGGTCGCCGGGCCACCACAGAGAGTGGATCGACGCCTGCAAGGGCGGCAAGCCGGCGCGGTCGAATTTCGATTGGGCCGGGCCCCTCACCGAGGTGGTCCTGCTGGGCAACGTCGCCCTGAAGATGGAGAGACAGCTCTACGAAAAGGGCATCAAGCTCCGCTATGACGGCCCGAGCATGCAGGTGACGAATCTGCCCGAGGCCAACCGATACATTCGAGATGAATACCGTGAAGGGTGGAGACTTTGACATTGATTATTGATGATGGATTATTGATGATTGAAGAGCGTATGGACGCTCCCTCGCAATCATCAATAATCAATAATCCATAATCAATTCGAGAGTAACAAACGAGTCCGTGGCGCAACAACTGCTATGAGGAGTAATGCCGTGAAACAGGAGAAATTGACACGACGTGGGTTCATGGGTGCGGCGGCCGGCGTGGCGGCGTTTACGCTGGTTCCCCGCCATGTGGTGGCCGGTTCGGGCAATGCGGCTCCCAGCGAGAAGATCAACATCGCCGGGGTCGGCATCGGCGGCCAGGGCGGCCACGACATCGACCAGCTCAACAGCCAGAACATCGTGGCCCTGTGCGACGTGGACTGGCGGCATGCGGCGGGCACGTTCGGCCGCTATCCGAACGCCAAAAAATATAAAGACTTCCGCGAGATGCTGGACAAGGAAGACAAGAACATCGACGGGGTCGTCGTCGGGACGCCGGACCATTTGCACGCGATCGTGTCCATGGCCGCGATCAAGAGGGGCAAGCACGTCTATTGCGAGAAGCCGCTGACGCACACGGTCCGCGAAGCCAAGATGCTGGCCGACGCCGCCCGCGAAGCCAAGGTCGCGACCC
>JBDKUU010000340.1:0-2084 GCA_039679525.1 Phycisphaerales bacterium
CCGGGACGCGTGAAGTGGCGCGGACCGAAGCCTTGCGGGTCTTGGCGGCGGCCATAGATGATTGGATCTGCGATGGCGTACCGCTGACGGCGTCCTACGCCAACATCATCGCCGAGGACATTCTGGACAGAATTGGAGGCAATGACCATGCTGCCTGAACCGAAAACATCGGAATCGAAAGCGGAATTCCTAAGTATCGCGGTCGCTGATGCGGAACTGCGGGCCGGCGACGAGGCACAGCCGAAGTTGATCGGTTACGCCTCGAAGTATGGCAACTGGTATCCAGTGTGGGACTTCGAGGAGCGGATAGTGCCGGGGGCCTTCGATGAGGTCCTACGGAGCAAAGACACTGATGTTGTGGCCAGCATGAACCACGATGTGAATTTCGCCTTCGCCCGTCAGTCGGCCGGGACGCTCCGGCTACGGTCCAACTCCGTCGGCTTGCAGTATGAGGCCGATATCACCGATGACGATGGTCGCCGGGTCCATGCCAAGGTGAAGAACGGGACCATCCAGGGCTCCAGTTTCATGTTTTCCGATGTAGACGACACCTGGGAATTCAAGGATGGGGAGCCCCCGCGCCGGACGATCACGCGGGTGGGCCGGCTTTACGAGCTTGGCCCCGTGGTCTGGCCCGCGAACACGCAGGCGACGGTCAAGGCCCGCGCCGCCGAGATCCTGGCTGAGGCACGCCAGAAGGTGCGGGAATCTGCGTCACCGACGGCTGTACCGATCCATGCACCCAAAGAAAAGGACCAGTCAGCGACGATCTCTCCCGAGCGGCAGCGTGAGATCGACTATTCCTATCAGGAGATGGGCCGCCTAATCAACCACGTGAACAACAAGAACCAGTCGCCCGATGTGTGACTGATCAGCCGGGCCGAGGTTCCGGTCATAGTTAGAGAGAAACGAAAAAACGAATAACTTGGGGCTCGTGACGCCAGGCCGGCCAGCAGGGCGCGAACGACGCAAGAAAAGACAAAGCGGCCGTATAGGGGCCTATACCCTCGATACGGCCGCTTTTCTTTTGCCCCTCAGTAAGGAGAACACACATGACAGTCAGAGAACTGCGGGAACGGGCGGCCCAGGAAGCCAAACTCGCCCGAGACATCAAGGACAAGGTCGATGCCGAGACTCGTGGCATGACCGAGGAAGAGGCGAACGAGTACGACAAGCACTGCAAGGAGTCGCGCCGGATCATCAAAGAGGCCGAGCGGCAGGAAGAGTTGGAGGCCATCGAGGCCAAGCTGACCAAGCCTGCTGAGCGCCAGAGCGTTCCGGTAATCGGCACGGGCGTACGGATCGAGGTCGTGGGCGCTCCGAAACTCTATCGTTTCGGCCAGTTGCGTGCCTTCAAGGGTCCCAAGGCGGAAGTCGATGCGTACCGCAGCGGCCGGTTCTTGGCGGCGGTCCTGTTCGATCATGCCCCCTCGCGGCAATGGTGTCACGAGCATGGCATCGAGCTGCGCAAGGACCGCGAACGCGAGAGCCGGGACATGAGCGAAGGCATCAACACGGCTGGCGGCTTCATCGTTCCGGACGAGTTCGAGCGGACGATCATCGACCTGCGGGAGCAGTACGGCGTTGCACGCCAGCAACTGCGGGTCAGTCCGATGGCCAGCGATCACAGCAACGAGCCCAAGAAAACCGGCGGCCTTACCGCCTACCCGGTCGGCGAAGGCGTCGAGATCACGGAATCCGATCAGACCTGGGGCAACGTCGAGCTGACGGCCCGCAAGTGGGGCGTCCTCACCCGGATCAGCACGGAGCTCAACGAGGACTCCCTGATCAACCTGGCCGAGGATCTGGCCCAGGATGCGGCCCTGGCCTTCGCTACGGCCGAGGACAATGCCTGCATCGACGGGGACGGGACCAGCACGTATCACGGGATCACCGGCATCCGAACGTTGATGATCGACGGCAACCACACGGGCAGCTATGTCGATGGCAGTACCGGCAACGACAACTGGTCCGAGATCACGGACGCCCACCTGCTGTCCATCCAGGCGGCGATCAAGCCGGCGGCGGCCCGCCGTGGGGCGGCCTGGCACGTCTCGCCCTATGCCGCTGTGGCGGTCTTCGCT
>JBDKUU010000341.1:0-2391 GCA_039679525.1 Phycisphaerales bacterium
ATATGCGTCGATCATCCGGCAGGAAGGCTTCCTGGCCCTGGAAGACGAGCTCAAACGCGTCGACGACGACTTCCTGGCGATCAGCATTCAGATGGGCATCGACGGCCTCGAGCCGCAGCTCTTCCGCGACATCCAGGAACGCCGCATCCTCGTGGACAACTGCATCGGCAAAGAGCTGCTCCGGCGGGTCATCATCACCGAGGCCATGGCCTCCATCCTCGCCGAGGACACCTTCCTCATCTTCCACTATAAGCTCCTGTCCTACCTGGGCGAGCACGGCTACAGGTGGGCCCGCGAGCAGCAACTGGACCTGATCGGCAAGAACTGGTGAAGTCCCGCCCGGCCGAACCTGCGACATGAAAGGCAGGTCGCGAACGGGCGACGAGCGTAGATCCACGCCGACCGGAAGGAAGCAGCCGCAGACCGTTCCCCTCGCCTGCGGACACATGACATCGGGCTTCTCCCGGCGAATCGCGAGGCCCCTCGTCTCTTGCGTGGCCATGGAACAGGCGGCCTCTCGCGCCTCGGTCCCGGCCCGGGCGACCAGACCGTCGTCCTCCACCGCCCCGCCGGGGCATGAGCAATCGAAGCGGCCGGCCCTCAGCATTCGGACCAGCCAACCCCAGCCGGAAGAAATCCTCGCGGGATGGGCCTGGAGCCCATGCGGACAGACCCTGTAAGAGGCCTCTGCATGGAACTCGCGGGAACTCAAGACAAGGGCCGACTCGGAAGGTCCCGCTCCCCATCACGGCCGAGACAAGCGGGCTGTCCCGCAAACTGCGACGGCTGACGGGGTCGGATCTCCTCTTCTTCGGGTCCTCTGCGGCGAATTCCGATCCTTTTTTTCAATGGAGATCCTTACCTCCGGCCCGGCAAGGGTTTAGGAAACATGCAACACCCCACATTTTATGGGGATTTATGTTGACGGCACACTATGGTCATAGTACCATTGTTTGTATGTCGTGCGAGAGCGACACGCCGGGCCGCGAACATCCGTCGCCTGCGGCCCGGGACGCGCAGGGGCGAATCGTGATTCGCCCTCTGGAAACGGAAGGGAGACATCATGGCGAAAATCGCGTGCTGTTACACGTGCGTCTTTTCATTCCTGGACCGCGAGCTCGCCCGCCAGTGCATACCCGCCGGGATCATGATCTGGCCGGCCTGCGCCAACTACCCGGAGTCCTACGGCCGAATGACGCGGACGCCGCCCCGCGGGATCTGCCCCAACTACCGGCCCCAGCCCGAGACGCCCGAAGGGGACGTGCGGCAGATCGCCCTGGGCGACGGCTACTACGCCTATGTGGACGCCGCGGATCATGAATGGCTCGGCCGATACAAGTGGCACATGCAGGGCGGATACGCCGTGCGCTACGAGAAGAATAAGCTGATCTTCATGCACCGCCAGATCGCCCAACCACCCAAGGGCATGATCGTCGACCACAAGAACCGCAACAAACTCGACAACACCCGGCTGAATCTGCGCGTCTGCACCCACCAGGAGAACACGCAGAACGCCGGCAAGATCCTGGGCACGTACTCCCGCTTCAAAGGCGTCAGCTACCGCAAGGAACGGGACAAGTATTTCGGTCAGATCTACTTCAACAACGAGCAGTTCTACCTGGGCCTCTTCGACAAGGAGACCGACGCGGCCCGCGCTTACGACCGCCGGGCGATCGAGCTGTTCGGCGAATTCGCCAGAGTGAACTTCCCCGAAGAATGGCCGCCGCAGCGAAGACATGAAGTGCGCGAGCAGTGGCTCGCTCTCGGCGAGAACCGACCCAGGGGCGCGAGAATCAAGCCCAGGAAGAGAAAATGTAAGAACGTAAGAAGGAAAGAAGGTAAGACCTCGCGGCGGGCATTGCCCGACAGGCCGGGGACAAGTCACTAGCCACGCGACAGAATGAGGTGCAATTCGTAGGGGCGACGCATGCGTCGCCCCTACGCCCCCCCAGACAGAGAACCCGCAGAGATCCCAGAGCCCGCCAAGCGGCCTCGTAGGGGCGAATCACATTCGCCCAATCCCGTCGAATCTCACGGGTTCACAGATGAACACAGATAGACACAGACGCAGGCACGCATCACGTAGGATGGGCTTGAGCCCATGCGGACAGACTCCAGAGGCGACCCCGGGCATAGAACGCGCAAAAGCTTAAAATGATTCCGCTGAAGAACCCATGACCACAGCCCAATCACCCCCATTTTCGCGGCCGAAAACGAGGGTAGAAAAAGCCAAAATGGTACTTTTTCAGCGGAATCTTAAAATAAGGGCTGACCCTCGAAGGTCCCCAGGGGTCTGGGGACGGAGTCCCCAGCCTGTCGAATGTTCCTGTGCCATCGGATCGCTCCTGATGCCTCCGAATGGCCGTGTTGCGCTTCGCGCGTTAATGCGCC
>JBDKUU010000342.1:0-11992 GCA_039679525.1 Phycisphaerales bacterium
CTGGCGATCTACCGATATAAAGGAAAAGCCAGGGCCCGGTCTCAGCCCGTCTTCATCGACAAGGCGATCCGCTTCATCTCCGGATCGACCTTCAGAACCCGGACCTTGACCACCTGCCCGACCCGGACGACCTTCCGGGGGTCCGGCACGTAGCGGTCGGCGAGTTCCGAAACGTGGACCAAGCCGTCCTGGTGGACGCCGACGTCGACGAACGCGCCGAACGCGGTGACGTTCGTCACGATGACGGGTAGACGCATGCCGGGCTGGAGGTCCTTCATCTCCTTGACGCCCTCGGCGAAGCTGAAGACCTCGAATTGCTTTCGCGGGTCCCGGCCGGGCTTCGCCAGTTCCTGCATGATGTCTGTCAGCGTCGGCAGGCCGATCGTGGCCGTGACGTAGTTCTCCAGGCGGATCTTCCTGCGAAGCGAGTCGTCCCGCATGAGGTCCATGACCGAGCAGCCGGCGTTGGTCGCCATGGCGTCCACGACGTGATAGCTCTCGGGGTGCACCGCGCTGGCGTCCAGCGGGTTGGTCGCGTCCTGGATTCGCAAGAAGCCCGCGGCCTGCTCGAAGGCCTTGGCCCCGAGGCGGGGGACTTCCTTGAGGTCGTCCCGGGAGCGGAACGGGCCGTGCTCGTTGCGGTAGCTGATGATGTTCTGGGCCAGTTGGGGCCCGAGGCCCGAGACGTACTGGAGCAGTTGCTTGCTGGCGGTGTTGACCTCGACGCCCACGCTGTTGACGCTACTGACGACGACGTCGTCGAGGCTCTGCTTGAGCATGGGCTGATCGACGTCGTGCTGGTACTGGCCGACGCCGATGGACTTCGGATCGATCTTGACCAGCTCGGCCAGGGGGTCCATGAGCCTTCGCCCGATGGAGACGGCCCCGCGGACCGTGACGTCGTAGTCGGGAAATTCCTCGCGGGCGACGTCGGAGGCCGAGTAGACGGACGCGCCGCTTTCGTTCACCACGATCACAGGGATGCCTGCGGGCAATCCGAGGCTTCGGATGAAGGCTTCGGTCTCTCGGCCGGCGGTCCCGTTGCCGATGGCGATGGCCTCGATCTCGAACCGCTGGCACAGGGCGGTGATCTTGACCGCGTCCGGCGAGGACGGGCTTTCGATGTGGTGCAGGTAGACCACGTCGTGGTACTTCATCTGTCCCTGCTTGTCCAGGCAGACGACTTTGCAGCCGGTGCGGAAGCCGGGGTCCAGGGCCAGGATGTTCTTGCGGCCCAAGGGCGAGGCCAGGAGCAATTCCCGCAGGTTGTCGGCGAAGACGCGGATGGCTTCCTTGTCGGCGCGTTCCTTGGTTTCGACGAGGATCTCGGTCTCCATCGAGGGGGCCATGAGACGCTTGTATCCGTCGACGGCGGCCTCTTGGACCAGCGTCGAGCAGGGCGATTGGCCCTTGATGAACAGGACTTCGAGGGTTCGCGTCGCCTCGTCCTCGGGCGCGACCACCTGCATCCGCAGGATCTCCTCGCGGGCGCCTCTTCGCATGGCCAGAATCCGGTGCGAGGGGGCCTTGGCGACAGCCTCCTCCCAATCGAAATAATCCTCGAATTTGCAGCCTTCGACTTCTTTGCCGGCGATGACCTTGGTTCGGAACAGGCCCTGCGTCTGGAACAGCTCGCGGATGCGGGTGCGGGCCGTCTGGTCCTCGTTCACCCACTCGGCGATGATGTCCTTGGCCCCGGCCAGCGCCGCTTCGACGGACTCCACGCCCTTTTCCTCGCTGACATAGCCGGCGGCCTGGGCGAGCGGGTCCGTGGCGGGGTCCTGTGCGAGGATGAGCTGGGCCAGCGGCTCCAGGCCCTTTTCCTTGGCGATCGTCGCCCGCGTGCGGCGTTTGGGCCGGTAGGGCAGGTAGATGTCCTCCAGCTCGGTCTGGGTCTGGGCCTGCATGATCTTGTCTTTGAGATCGTCGGTGAGCAGGCCGCGTTCCTGGAGGGATGTGAGGATCGCCTCACGCCGGGCGTCGAGCTCGGCGAGCTGGGTCAGCCGGGTCCGGATGGCCATGATGGCGACCTCGTCCAGGGTGCCTGTGACTTCCTTGCGGTATCGTGCGATGAACGGAACCGTGGCCCCGCCTTCGAGCAGTTCGGCTGTGGCGAGCACTTGCTGGGGTTTCAAGGACAGTTCCGATGCGATCTGAATTACGTGGTTCTGATTCAACGGTCAATCCTTTGCTTTGCGCCTTCATCACCATTCGCATCACGCTGCGTGCGAAAGCAGCAACTATAGCCGGGGATGGGCTGGATTTCAAGCGAAACAGAGCGATTGGAGGGGCGCAGCGTGCATAACCGCAGTTGCACGAACACCACGGCGCGGTCGCGTTCACGGCGTGCGTTTATCGCTTTTGGGGTACCAGCGGAGAGTGGGGGCAAAGCCTCATTGTTCTGCGGCGTCTTCATCCTCTTGAGAACCGACGCATTGCAGGCATCCAACGTCCGGGGGCGCCTCCCTCGTTGTTCTACACATCTTCGGCTTGTCGAAATCCGGGGCGTCGAACACGTCCAAGAGCGGGGGCGGCGCCCTCGCTGTTCTACACATCTCTTTCTTTGTCTTGTCTTCTCCGCAGTTCGTATGTCGGCTTGCATGCGAGGGGTTGCGTTTACCGCTTTGCAGGCTTCCAGCAGAAGCCCGCTGTCAAGCGGCTTGCACGCGATCCAGTGGATCCACAGCTTTGGCGTCGCCCGCGAACGTCCGCCCCGGTTCCGGCCGGACCTGCGGACGGGCCCTCTTGGCGAAGCCTTTCTGCTGGAAGCCCGAAAGGCGAAAAACGCATCCCGGGACCTTGCCGGAACAGTGGGATCGTCCCGACCGCCAGACCGGGCTCAGCCGGTATCATGTTGCCGGCCAAAGCGAAGAATCCCCCTCACACGCCCGTCGCGGGCGTATCCGGTTCGCAGAGGAGATGTGTAGAACAGCGAGGGCGCTGCCCCCGGACCCCCGAGATTTTTCGCTTTGGGCCAGAGGCATGATAGATAAGAGGGAGACTTCGCCGAGACAGCGGGATCGTCCAGACCACGGAACCGGGCTCTGCCGGCATCATGCTGCTGGCAAAAAGCGAAGAATCTCCCTCACACGCCCGCCGCGGGCGTGTTCTGTCCGCGAAGGATGTGTAGAACAACGAGGGCGCTGCCCCCGGACCCTCGAGATTTTGCGCTTTGGGCCAGAGGCATGATAGACAAGAGGGCGACTTCGCCAAGACGGCGGGATCGTTCAGACCACAGAACCGGGCTCTGCCGACATCATGTTCCTGGCTGAAGCGGAAAAGGGCTCCCAAACGCCATGCATCGCGTTTGGGAGCCAATCTCCCTCACACGCCCGTCGCGGGCGTGTCCGACCCTCGGAGACGCGTAGAATCGCCAGGCTGGCCCGACATTGAGCATGGACCGGCCGTCGAGGCCAGGTCATGCGTCCAGGCTCAAGGAGTTCAGGCGGATCGGGGGAAGACGGCGACGTGGATCGGAGGGGGGAAGGGCGAACTCTATCGCAAAACCAGGCGGGGCAGGTAGAAGAGGCCGGGCGATGTGCTGATGTCGTCGTCGTAGGGCTCTCCGGTCTCTCGCTCGCGGATGACCCTCATGGGCACGGTGTCATCCAGCGAGAAAGACTCGACATGGCCGTCCGTATAGCCGGCGTTCGGCCTGATATGCCATGCAGCCAGCTCTTCAGGAGTCAGCTCGCCCGGGCGGGACCAGAAAGATGACGACACGTCGCTGCCCTCGGTGACGACCGCATCGCGGAACTGCTCGCAACTGCCGTAGGAATCCGGGCTGCGGAAGTGATTATAGCCCACGTAATCGGATATGAGGATGCGGCCTTCCTTCGTCCCCCGGGCCGGGCCGCTGGGGCCTCGGAACAGGCCTTTTTCCTCACTGAGATATCCTATGTAGTTCCAGTAGAGACTATATGTGCCCACCCAGGGGCTCGGGAGGGCCGGGATGTCCGGGTTGATCCAGAAGTCCTCCGCATCCCACGCTTCCTGCAGGTACTTGTACTTCCACGGGGCGCACGGACAAACCATCGTCGAAGCGTCCGTGATGTAGTCGTGCAGATATGCGCCAACGGACCGGTGCAGGGCCTTGTTTCGTTTGGAGTAAGCCGTCAGGTAGGTGGGCTCCTGCCAGTTCCAGTTGTCCCCGACGCCGATGGTGGCGACCGAGGCTGGATAGCGACCGTGGTTGTCGTCGGCAAAGCAGGTGACCGCGGTGACGATCTCTCGCATGTTGCCCTGGCTGACCAGCCGCCTGGCCTGCTGGCGCACCTTCCCCAGGGCCGGAATCAGGATCGCCGTCAGGATGGATATAACGCTCAAGACAACCAAGAGCTCAATTAAAGTAAATCCAGTTCCAGACTCTCCCCTGCACACAAACCTCCGACCGTGCGAACCGAACGATTTCGCCCGCACATGCGTCATCCTGGTACCCACACCACAACACACCGCATCCCATCTCCAGTATCATAATGGAGATGAGGGGGCACGTCAACCCCGAATGGGCGATTCCTCTGAGGAAATTATGTCCCCTTGAAGAAAACCTCCCAGTTTGCCGCGAGGAATTGCGCCGTATGGGGACCCATCCCGGCCCTTCTCCGGGTCGTCCCGGCCTTTGGATAGGTTCTCGCCAATGTCCTTGCCGTGCGTAAAAAGCCAGCGGGACCGCTCCCTTCGCGAAGCGATCCCGCTGCTGTGTGGTGGGACCAAGTCCGGTCCGCCGCTCCGGACCCCGATCCCTTCTCTAAGGAGGAGTTGTTTGCAGTCTACTCAGCCAGTCTTCCGCCAGGATGGCCAAATCCCTGAAATCCACGACGCCATCCTGATCCAGGTCGCCGGCAAGCGGCCATCGGCTCAAGCTTGCCTGGGGCGTTCCGCCGAACGCCCCCATGTCGATGCGACCCCCGTTGGGCGAACGCTCCGCCGAGACGTCGTCCTCGGGGTCGCCTGCGTCGATGCACGGGCTGGTCTTGTTGTCGAACGCCCACAGCCCATACGCCGCGACATACCGTCCTTTCTCCGACACGAGGTGATAGTCCCCGGCTGCCGTGTCGGCAAACAGCGGGTCTTCATTGATGTTCCCCCGGCCCTCAAGCCCCTGTTGGATGCAACTGAACTGCGCTGTGCATCCAAACAGATCGCCGTCGCGATTGTCCCAGAGAATACAGTTGACGATGACGGGTTTTGCCCCGGCATACGCGGCGATCCCGAAATCATTGCCGGCGATCGTGACGTTCCGGATGGTCGGAGAACTGCCGGCGATGAAAACTCCGACGTCGCTGTTGACGATCACAAAGTTCTTCAGAACGCTGCCCGGCCCCTCCGCGGAGTAGAACGACACGCCATACTCGTCGGGCGATTCGAGCGTCGGCGCTCCGTTCAAACCCGCCACCGTGATGGCCTTGCCGCGATAATCGATATTCTCCTGATAGACGCCCGGCGAGACAAAGATCGTATATCCCTCGCGGGCGACGTTGATGCCTTTCTGAATCGTGGCAAACGCCTCACGGGGGCTCCATCCCCCGTTGAGGTCATTTCCCGTGGCTACGTCCACGTAGTAACAGAAGGGTCCGTTGAATTCGTACGCGCCCAGATCGACCCGATCGTTGGCGACGCGGGAATTGCCGTCGAGGTCTCCGGCCATCGACGCCCCAATCGCGGCGTTGTCGCCCACATCGAGGCAGGGCGAGCCCATCGAGAGCTTCAGATTGTCGTCGATCGTGCCTGCGGCTCCGTCGGCCCCGACCGGGTCGATGAACCGCGGGTCGCTGTGGATATTGCCTTGGCCGGCCCACACGCCCTGGATGTCGCTGTGGGTGATCTCAGCCGAGCCGTTCTCCAGATAGATTTCCTCGGGCTCGTCCGCCCAGAGAACGCAGTTGACCGCCCGAGCCGTGCTCTGCTGGCCGAAGATCGCTCCGCCGCTCTCGCTGGCCGTGTTGCCCGTCATCGTGCAGTTGGTGAAGGTCACGTCGCCGAGCTGCTCGACGAAAGCCGCCGCGCCGCTGCGTGCGGCGTTGGCCCAGAACAGGCAGTTCTCGAACACCGGCCGGCCGGCCCCGCATACGGCTCCGCCTTCGTATGCGGTGATGTTGCCGACGAACCGGCACTGGTTGACGACCGACGTGCAACCGGTCCCGGTGAGGATCGCGCCGCCCCGGCCGTAGCTGGCCTGGTTGTTCAGGAACGTGCAGCGAGTCACGGTCGGGCTGCTGGAGTCGTTGCTGTAGATCGCGCCGCCGTAGTCGGCCAGGTTCGATTCGAACGTGCAGCCCGTCACGACCGGATTGCTCGCGTCCGAGTTGAAGATCGCTCCGCCCCGGGACCGCACCGCCAGATTGGCCTTGAACGTGCAGCCGGTCAGGGTGGGGCTGCTGGCGTAATTGGCGATGGCCCCGCCCCAGTACTGGCCGTCCGCGCCCTCGACGACGTTGCCGGTGAAGGTGCAGCCGGTCAGGACGGGATTGGCGCGGATGTTTCGCATGGCTCCGCCCAGGCTGGTCCCGGCGGATG
Source organism: Phycisphaerales bacterium (assembly GCA_039679525.1). Lineage (GTDB taxonomy): Bacteria > Planctomycetota > Phycisphaerae > Sedimentisphaerales > Anaerobacaceae > PLanc-01. The sequence continues at coordinate 6,517 of JBDKUU010000342.1, forward strand.
CGAACGCGAAATTCTCTGCAAAATCACACTCCACGAAACTCGGGGAGACATTCATGCAAAGGACGCCGGCCCCCCCGGCGGCGCCCACCTCGCCTGCGCGAGTCGTATTCAATCGAAATGTGCAATGGACGAACCGCGGGCTGCCGGCCGAGAGAAACGCCCCGGCGCCGTCCATGTCGACGAGGGCCCCGGCGTATTCGCCGCGGCCGCGGATGGCGTACTGGACGCCCGCATGGCCGCCGGTGATGACGAAGCCGTCCACCACCGGAACGCCTCCGCTGGAACCGGTCATCACGACCGTCTGGCTGTTGTCGGTTCGGCTCTTGTCCTGGATGAAGTCGGCGATGCTCTGCCAATCGTAGCCCTTCAGCGGGATGTCGTTGCCGGCCAGATCGCCGCTGAGAACGCTCTTGAACGCCTTGACGTCCCGTTGATCGGGATTGGCGGCTCCATAGCCTGCGTATCCGCCCTTGAGCGTGCCGCCCGACGGCAGAACGAAGCTGTCTGTTTGTTTGCCCGAGGCCACGACGCGGTCGCCGTCTCTTCGAATTTCGTACCGGCGGTCGGGCTTGTAGACTCCCTGGGCGACGCGGATTTCGACGCCGGGCCCCGCGACCTTCAACGCGTCCTGCAAGCACACGTACGCGTTGGCCCAACTCGACCCGTTGTTGACGCCGGGAGCGCGGGCGTCGCAGTAGACGACCGGGGACGCCAGGCAGGTCGCGCCCGCGACCAGGGCGATCACCACCCCGGCTGTCGCTGCGTATCTGTGGATCGGCGTCTTCATAGTCTTTGGCGTTTCACGAACAAAGGGTTTCAGGGCTTCGCCTGGCCGTACGTCCCGAGGACGTCCAGCAGCCACAACACTCCCTGCGTATTCGATTTCGCGGGTCCGCCGGCTGCGACCCGCGGCTCCGCGAACTGATTGCCCGACGAGTCCTCTTCCTCGAGGTAGGTGAACATGAGCTCGCCGGTCACTGTGGTCGAGCTCATGTCCAGCCGACTGATCAAATCGCGGGTCATATCGATCGTATAGGTCAGAGCCATCGGCTCGGATTGCACGACGACGGTCGCCAGGTCGGTTCGCGAGTCGTACTGCGTCTGGAACGGCAACTCCTGCCCGGCGGCGTCGCGCCGGACGGTGTCGATCGTGTGCAGCCCCAACCAGGGCCGGCCGAGGCCTTTGAAGAAGCTGCCGGCCGGATAGCGGGCCACGATGCGATTGTCCTTGTCGTAGACCACCGCTCCCTCTTTCGTGTCCACCGCGCGGATCTTGTCTCCGAGACGGATCTCGATCCAGGGGGAACGGGTTCGGCTGGCCGCATAGACGAGGGGCAGGCGGCCTGCCCCGGAAACTGTCACTCCATTGATTTGCCCGTGGATGAGGAAGTTGGTCCAGCCAAGGCGATGAATCGCGTCGCGTTCATCGACCCGGCGAGCACTCTGCGGCCAGCCGAACTGGAAATACTCTTCTTCGAGGACGTTGACGTAGCGGTCCACCTGCTGCACCCTGCGCTCGCGGCCGTCCTGGCGTCTGCACATGACGAGCATGCCCCTCTGGTCGGAGGGCCGTCCGGCGGCATATCCCGCGGCACTTTCCGCAGTAACTGGTTCGCCTTCCACTCGAGAAAGGAAGCTGCTGAGACTCGATGGATCTGTCGGGAGCCGCCGGACTCTGAGGCCCTCTTCCCACATGCGATGATTCTTCACGTGGACCGTGTTCGTGCTGTAGTCGAAGTAATAGTTGGCGTACTGGTTCTCGAGAACCAGGGAGGTGGCTGTCTTGCCGGACTCGTCGAAATTCACGAGTCTCGTCATCACCGGCTGGCGCGGTCCCTCGGGGAAGTAGTACCAGCGATCCGACGGGACGGAATCCGCGTCCGCGTCGAGCTGGGCCGATTGGGGATCGGGGATTCCCGACGGGAGGTTTACGCGGCGACTCGAACCTCCTATCATCGATCCCCAATCCCCGATCGACCCGACCCCTACCAGGGCTATCGCCGCCAGGGTGACGATGCCGGTCTTGCTGGTCGCCGTCGCCAACAGGGCGGCGGTGGGACCCACCGAAATCGTCGATGCCGTGACAGTGATTTCCGCGGCGGTCGCCTTGCTGGCTGCGGTCATTTTGCCGAAGATGACCAGAGCCATGAGCAGGGCGCTTTTGCCAAGTCCATGACGGGATAGCCGACTGGTAAGGGCCTTCTTGGCACGATAGAACAGGGCTCGGGCCCCGATCTCTGAACAATCCATCAACTTGCCGATGTCCGAGTAGGACATGCGATCGTAGCATCGCATGGTCAGGATGGCCCGCTGGCGGGGCTCCAGAGCCTCGATGCAGTGCAGGACGATCTGCTTGAGCTCCTCGGTGACCACGTCGGCCAGGACATCGTCGCTCGGGCGCTGCCCGAAGCCGTCCGAATCCGAGTCCCTCGTCGTCAGGCAGTCGTCGTCGATCTGGGAGAGGCTGCGCGTCTTGTGACGCCACTGTTTCCCGAAATGGTTCCGCACCTTGTTGAAGGCGATGCCGTGGAGCCATCCCCAGAACCGGTCGGTCTGCCGAAGTTTTCCAAACAGCCGAAGCATCTCTAAAATCGTCTCCTGCACAATATCCTGCGTCAGGTCTTCCTGAAGCGTCAGGCGAAACACGTACTCGTGTAGGCGAACCCTCGCCGCCTCAGCCAGGCGGGTCAGACTGTCCCTGTCGCCGAGCTGCGCCTTCCTGACCAACTCGAGGGTGTCGCATTCGCACGAGCTCATTAGTCACCTATAAGTCTGACGACCTCGATCCACGTGACGCAGGATTTTGGTTTTTCGAAGATTTTTTTTCGACCCAGTTCACAGCCGTCCCAAGACGGCTGACGCACGACAGCCCCCATCCGGCCGCGACCGGCGTCGGCCGACCGCGATAGACCCTATAGGCCCGATAAACGCTTCCTGTTCGCTCGCTCCAGCGTGATCCAGGAGATCAGGGGTTCGCCCGGCCCGGGGACGCCGGGGCGGCGGACCAGTCCCCGGGGTCGTTCCCGTCGGCGGACGGATCGACCCGATTCAGCGAAAAGCCCTGGCCGTTGGCCTGATCGAACCACTTGTCCTGGTACTTGAAGGTCTCGATCACCTCGCCGGCCGCGTCGAGCAGCTCGATCTTCTCGCCGCCGTTGTTCAGACTGCCCGTGTATTGGCCCACGATGGGCGAGGCGCTCCCGTACAGAGTCTTGAAAGCCGCGATGTCTTTCACGAGCAGACAACAGCCTCCCGCAGGCAGTTCGAACTGTGGGAACGTGAACTCGATGCCCTTGCTGAATCGCACGAGGTTCAGATCGATGCTCTGAGCCCCAACGTTGGTCAGCTCGATGTACTCCGCCTCTGAGATTTGAGAAGAGGGATCTGAGATTTCAGATTTCAAATCTGAGATCTCCCCAGATCCCGGTTCGTACATGATCTCGCTGATTCGCAGGCTTTCCGCCACGGGACCCATCGAGAACACCGCTTCATTCAACGCGCTCCAGGTCGAGCCGCTCAGGCATCGGGCTTTGACCTTGGCGCTGGCGGTCAGACGAATCGGCTGCGTGTAGGCCTGGTCCTTCGTGTTGACCGTGCCGCCCGGCAGGCGGGGGTCGGAGCCGTCGAGCGTGTAATAGATCGTGCCGGTCCCGTCAGAAAGCAGCAGCGAGAAGCCCTCCGGGACGTAGCCGCCTCGCTGGCTGAAAGCCGGCGGATCGATGCTGGGGTACCAGCCGACGTTCTTGAACTGGTCCAGGACGACCTGAGTCCTCGTGGGCAGGTAGTTCTTGAGGATGCGATTGATCTCGTTGTCCCAGTCCTGCTTCGTGTACGGCGTGGACCGCTGCGCGTCGCCCCAGCGAGCGGATTCCGCGATGATCGCGATCTCGATCTGCTTGGCCCGTTTCTGGATACGCGCGATCGACGCCGCGGGCGTCAGGAGGCCATCGTTGAAGAAGTGCCGATACACGTGGTCCGCGAAGAGCATGCGGTACTCGGCGTTGTTTCGAGCCAGTTGCTCGTGCAGCCAGTGCGGATTGAAGTACGGCCACTGGGCCCCGGCGGTGGTGAAGGGCGTGACGAGGTTCGTCTCGCTCTGGTTGACGCCGAGCGTGTGCTCGTTGTCGTGCTGGAGCCATTGCCAGCCGTCTGGAGCGACGCGATTGTAGATGCAGTAGGTGTTGTTGGGCCGATTGACGAACCGCGAGCCCGGGCCGTCCCGGTCGCCCGTGTAGTAGTCGATGATCATGAAATCGGCCAGGCCGTCGGGGTCCAGCAGACGCTCGTAGTCGGGGTTCCGCGTCCCGTCGAGGTCGAGGCCCTGCATCTGGAAATATCGTTGGTTGTCGGCCAAGCCGGACATCGCGGCGCTGTACAGCCGGCGGTAGGCGTCCGAGTTGCCGTCCGTGGCCACCATGGAGTACGAGCCGCTCTCGGATTTCATCACATCGAAATCCTCCTTGTCCCCTCCCAGATAAGACGCCGCGAACGACGCCTCGGCCCGTTCCTGCGTCTGATAGAGGCCCCAGTACTGGCCGTTGAGGTACAGGTGATAGTAGCGGCTTCGCGTGTAGGGATGGCCCATCTGGCCCTGGAGGTCGCGAGAGAAGACTTCGCGGACCATCGTGTTCTGCCTGTCGCCCTGGAAGGCCCAGGAGTAATTCTGGCTCGTTCGCAGGTCGACGTTCTCGAATTCGTCGGTCCCTTCGTCGCCGAAGAGGGGGTACTTCAAGGCGGATTGGCCGTACTCGGAGCGGAAGAACAGCCGAAAAGAGTGCTTGGGGTTCTGCGAGCTTCGGCTGAATCCCCCGCGAATCCGCAGGCCGGCGTCGATCTGAAATCCTTCGCTGCCGTTGGGGTCGATCAGTTCGACCGAGACGGGCCGTTCCGCGCTGTCGCCTTCGCTTTCGGCGTATACGTAGATGCCGTTGCCGGCGCCGAACAGGTTGTCCAACGGGGTCACCAACGAGATCGAAGGGATCGCCAGCAGGGCGTCGTCGATGAGATCCTTGTACTTCGGGCTGTTGACGACCTCCGGGTCCATGCCGTAGTCGAGCACCTGGCCGCTCGCGCCGCCGGAAGGCCAGCCCGAGGGCATGGCCTGCTTGGCCACATCTTGAACGAAGATGTACGTGCGGGTGGCGATGGTCGAGGTTTTCCAGCCGGTCTTGATGGCCTTCGCCCGAAGACACGTGGTCTGGGCGATCGGCAGAGGTTCCTTGTAGAGCTTGCCGGTGGGCATTCTGCCGCCCAGGACGTATGGCTCGCTGCCGTCCGTCGTGTAGTAGATCGTCGCACCTTCAGTTGTTGTGCTGAGTGTCACAACAATTGCGTCCTCGTAGAAGCCCGCTTTAAGAGAGAACTCCGGTTTCGAGACGATGCCCTCATAAACCTCGGCGTTCATCTGGCCGGGTGTGGGCTGGATGAACAAGGTCCACTGGTCGCCGCCATCGGGCAGTCGGCCGCAGGATGTGTC
>JBDKUU010000343.1:0-3101 GCA_039679525.1 Phycisphaerales bacterium
CATTCCATGCGTTTGCGGCTTGCCCTCCAGGATTCGCTGGTATTCGGGCTGGCTGTTCAGGTCAAGCGTGAATGCTGCTGTCTGCGATGACGCCATGCGTTCTCCTTAAAAATCGGTTGCAAAGATCAATACCGTCGCCGTTAATACGGGTTCGCTGGTTCTCTGTCAACCATCTGTGCGTGTCCGTCGTACAGAACGGGTGGCGTTGTCGTGTGGCGAAGGATGGGTTTCTCAGGAGGCAGTGGAGTTCCCGTGATGCACGATGTGGGGCCGATTGTTGTAACCGCCGCGGCGGTGGGATTCTTCCATACCCTGCTGGGGCCGGATCATTATGTTCCCTTTATCATGCTGTCCTGGGCGCGCAAGTGGTCGGGAGTCAAGACCGCCGTGGTCACTTTGCTCTGTGCGATGGGCCATATCGGCAGCTCGGTCGTCCTGGGGCTCGTCGGCGTCTCTCTCGGCCTGGCGGTCACGAGCCTGGAGAAGACGGAATCCATCCGGGCGGATATCGCGGCGTGGCTGCTCATCGCCTTCGGCCTGGCCTACACGATCTGGGGGATCCGTTTCATCTACCGTCGCCATCCGCATCAGCACACCCATCCGCACCTTGTGAACGGGCCGCACGATCACGTGCACCCTCACACGCATCTCGGCGAACACACGCACGTTCACGACACGGAGTCCGCGAAGACCGTCACGCCGTGGGTCTTGTTCATCATCTTCGTCTTCGGACCCTGCGAGCCGCTGATTCCTCTGCTGATGTACTCCGCCGCCAAGGGCGGGTACGCAGGCCTGGCTGCCGTGACGGCCGTCTTTGGCGGGATCACGGGCGTGACAATGCTGGGCGCGGTCCTCTTGGGACGGGCCGGCGTCGATTTCCTGCCTTTGAAAAAAGTCCAGCGGTACAGTCATGTCCTGGCCGGCGCGACCATTCTCCTTTGCGGCCTGGCCATCCGATTCCTCGGGCTCTGAAGAATATTTTCGAAGCGAGCTTTTTTCCGCTTGGCGCGATTCGCAGAAGCCTCTATGCTGACGATTCGTAGCACGAATTGTGCGTTTGTATGCGCAACCGTTCAAAAATGGAGGCAGGAGTATGAAACGCTGTTTGTTGCTGAGTGTGAGTGTTCTGTGCGTGTGCGCCGCCTTGGCGTCGGCGGACCCGACGGTAGGGCAGGTCACCCATCGGCAGTTGCAGGCCGTCGATGGCAGCGGCGAGAAGACGTACAACGCGACGGAGAAAGTCATCCTGGAGGGCATCGTGCTCAATCAGCCGGGCGACATGTTGGATCCGACGCCCAACGACGGCATCACGGCGCTGTACAACCTCGGGGCTCAATGGCAGTTCTTCTTCCAGGGCGAAGGCGACGACCACGCGGGCACCGCGGTGTATCTTGCCCAGTTGTACAACAACCTGCCGTGGAATCCCCCGACAGGCGGATACTCGAACCAACAGTGGATCGCCGAGCTGACGCGGCTCAACGCGGCTCAGTTTGCCGCGGGCGACCGCATCCGCGTCACCGGGTATTTCCTGTCGTACAAGGGCAAGTGCAACGTCAACGAGCAGCACAGCAACAATCCCGACCACGACTTTACGATCGAATTGCTCGAACGGGGCGTGGGGCTCCCGAGACCGGAGGTCGTCTCGCTAGGCGAGTTGAAGGACGAGCAGGACCGGTTCGTATTCGACCCCAACCGCTTGGTGGGACCGGAGTACTATCAGGGATGCCTGGTCAAGATCGAGGACGTCAACGTGGTGGACCCCAACGGCTGGGGCCCCAATGGCGAACTGACAGTCACCGATGGGATTCACACGCTCCCGGTCAAACTGGGGCGGGGCAACGGGATCTATCCCGGCGCCTTCAATTTCTCCCAGCCTTTTGACGTCATCGGGATTCTCGATCAGGAGAGCTCCGACCTTCGCGCCGGCTATCGTCTCTGGGTCCTGAACTACGACGGCAACGGGCAGGTCCTGGCCTCATATGAGCATCGGATGGCTGATCGGGCGGTTCCGCCGGCCGGGCAGATGGAAGGGATACAACCGTGAGACGGGCCTTCACGTTGGTCGAGCTGCTGGTGGTCACGGCCATCGTCACGGCGATCATGGGCGTCCTGATCCCCGTGGCGGGCCGTGCCCGGCTCCAGGCCAAGGTGACGGCCGTCAACGCGGAGCTTCGCGGAATCGGCCTGGCGCTGGAGTCCTATGCGCTCGACCACGAAGGCAAGTATCCGCCCACGCGGGTCGACTGCATGCTCGGCGGGCATTTCTATCAGCTTCCCGAGGAGCTGGTGGCCTGCGGGTACCTCCCGGCCCCGCCGGCGGATTCGTTCATGGCGGCCGGGTTCGAAGACCGTTTCAACAGAGGCTACACCTACAAGTATCGCTCCGTCGGCACGCTGATCTACAACCGGACGACCGTCGTCGAAGAGGGGGCCTATCTGTGGGTGCCCGACGGATTTCCGGACAACGAGCGGGAAGAGGGGCAGACCTACAGCAGCCTCGAGGACTCGCCCGTGAGCTGGGTCCTGTACAGCCAGGGGCCGCGATTCGACGACGGCCGGATGAGGGCGATGCAGTACCCGGCGCCTCGCGCGACGTGGTACAGCCCGGGAACGAGTCAGGGCGTGATCGTGCGCATGAGATTGAAGAACGGTCGTCAGGTCGGCACGTTCGAGGAGTAGATGGCGAATGAAGGCTGTTGTGAGACTGCTGGCGATTGTGTGCCTGGCGACGGCGGGCTGCGACGACAAGGCGACCCCCGGCGGCTGTGAGATCGCCGTGACGAACTCGTATCTCGAGTGCGCCGTGCGGGACTTGTGCGGAGAGGACGCCGCGATTCTCTGCCTGGCGCCGCCGGGCATGTGCCCGGGCCACTTCGACATCTCGCCTGCCCAGGTCCGCCAGTTGAAGGGCTGCAGGCTGCTGCTGCGGTTCGACTTTCAGCAGGGCATCGAACAACGGCTGGAGCGGATGCGGCAGGGCGGCTTGGACATACAGCCGGTTCAGGTGATGGAGGGCCTCTGTGTGCCCGACACGTACATCGCCGTCTGCCGGAGAGTCTGTCAGGTCCTCTCAAAAACGTATCCGCAGAGAGCCGCCCAAT